>NZ_CDSBKL010000665.1:0-1003 GCF_977115555.1 Aquiflexum sp. | reverse complement strand
GGATATTCTCCTGACTCGTGCATTTTTTTCAGTGAATCGATCACAACAGGTTTGTCTTCAGTGTAGGTGACTCCAAACCATGTTTTGCCACCTTCCAGGATTTCGAAAGCAGCTTCCCCTGATTGGATCAGGTTGTTGGCCACAGTCGGGATATAAAATTCAGACTTGAGATACTCTTTGTTGGCTGGCAAGAAATCAAGCCACATTTTTTCAATATCCGAAAATACATTTTGGTGAAAACCCCAAAAATTCATGGATACAGGCGTTCCTTCTTTGATTTCTAGGACTTCACCATCTCCTTTAGCAAGGATTTTTTCTCCCTCCCTTGCGATGGAAGTTCTTTCGATCATGCCGATGAGTTGGTTGGCTTCATTCATCGAACATACACCTCGGCTGACGGTGCCATGTTCTGATAATACATTCTCAATAGCATAGCCCACCATGGCATGCAGGTCAGGTCTGACATTTTCAACCAAGAATTTCCCCAAAACCTCAAAAGCCTCTTTGCCATAAAAATCATCTGCATTGATCACTGCAAAAGGTTCGGCAATCGCATCTTTGGCACAAAGTACGGCATGCGCAGTGCCATAAGGTTTTACCCTTTCAGGATTTTGGAATTCTTCCGGGACAAAGCTTTTGATGGACTGAAGTACAAAGTCAACTTCAATTTTACCTTCTAATTTTGGTAAGAACAGGTCTTTGGCAGTTTGTAGGATTTCCTCTCTCACAATCAAGACTACCTTACCAAACCCCGCACGGATGGCATCATAAATTGAATATTCCAGAATGGTCTCCCCGCTTG
Source organism: Aquiflexum sp. (assembly GCF_977115555.1). Taxonomy (NCBI): domain Bacteria; kingdom Pseudomonadati; phylum Bacteroidota; class Cytophagia; order Cytophagales; family Cyclobacteriaceae; genus Aquiflexum; species Aquiflexum sp. The sequence continues at coordinate 201 of NZ_CDSBKL010000665.1, read as the reverse complement.
GGCCAAATCCGTCGATCTGTTTGTTTCCTCCGTATCTGCTGCCCATTCCGGCGGCGAGGACTAAAAGTGTTGGTTTTTTACTCATAAAATTGGCGTGTCGTTTTTCAGGCCTCAAAGTTAAGTTTTTCGGCATTCTCACAAAGAACTCATGAGTTTTATTTACAAAACGTAATTAATTTATTCATTTTGGTTAATTTACCT
>NZ_CDSBKL010000664.1:0-1072 GCF_977115555.1 Aquiflexum sp. | reverse complement strand
CATCAGGCACCTGTCCAAATCATCAAAGATTAAGCGCTATGGTTAGGTTTTTACTGGCAAGACCCATCGCTGTTCTGATGACTTTTTTGGCCCTGATGGTCTTTTCGGTCATCGTGTTCAGGACGCTTCCGATTTCCCTTTTGCCGCCGATCGACGTCCCGCAGATTGTCATTAAAGTCAACTATCCGAATGCTTCTCCCGAAGCGATAGAGCAGAATGTACTTTCGCAGATCCGGGAAGGGCTGATGACACTCAATGGTCTCGAAGATGTGGAAAGCAAAGCCGGCAGCGAGACAGGCACAATCCGTCTGACATTTGCTTTTGGTACCAAAATGGAATTGGCCTACATCGACGTCAATGAAAAAATCGACCGCCTGACCAACAGCCTTCCCCCTGACCTCAGCCGTCCCCAAGTCATCCGGATCAATACCAATGACATTCCTGTGGTGCGGGTTCAAGTGATTCCCAAAGAAGGATTTGACTTTACCGAAATCAGTCTCCTGACCGAAAATGTACTGAAAAAGCGCTTGGAGCAGTTGGAGGGCGTGTCTTTGGTAGATATCAACGGAAAGAAAGAGCGTATCATTACCGTCACTCCGGACAAAGCCGCACTCCGTGCCCTTGGCATGACGGAAGACAATGTGATCAATGCCATCAAATTTGGCAATGAAGAACTCCCCGGCATCAGTGTTGAAGATGGTCAGTTCAGGTATTACCTGAGGTTGGCCACCAGGGTGGACGCTCCCGATGACATCATGAAGCTACCCGTGACTTCCGAAAAAGGCATCACCGTTGACTTGGGACGTGTTGCCAAGGTGCAGTATGAGACCAATGAGGTTTTGGGAAGCCATCTGTTTGGGAAAAAAGAAGGATTGGTCATCACCGTGCACAAGCAGGCTTCCGCCAAGATGAACGAACTCCTTCCCAAGGTATATGAGGCTATTGAGTTGTTCAAGGCGGATTATAACCAAGTGGATTTTGAGCTGACGCAAGACCAATCCGTCCTGCTGAATGCCGGCATCAGCAACCTGCAGACAAGTTTGCTATTTGGGGGTTTGTTTGCTTTTGGGGT
>NZ_CDSBKL010000663.1:0-1078 GCF_977115555.1 Aquiflexum sp. | reverse complement strand
CTCCCAAAGTCACCAATTCTTTTCCAAAGTGGGTTTGAAAATGAGCTTTGGCAGCAGTCAGACTTTCTAAAGATTCTTCTTCAGAGAGCAGATTTTTCCTGCTTAGGCCTGATACAATGAATATATCCCATCCAATTTTGAAAGGTTATTTTACCAATTCGAAACAACCGAAATAGTCTTACCATCACCCTTATTGACAATTTTATTATTTTTCTTAGAATTGATCTAAATAAATTTTGGATAAAAAACTGTCATTTCTTAATATTGTATTCTTATTTAAAATTAATCCAAATAAATACAATATATAAAACATGAAACTGGTTTTTACGATTGTAAGTGCATTGTTATTAGGGATGAATGTCTCTTTTGCGCAAAAAAATATGCTGACAGGGAAAGTTCTGGATGAGACCAAAAAGGCTGTTCCCGGTGTGGCTTTAATCTTGGAAGGCACGGTTAGAGGTGTACAATCTGATCTTTCCGGAAGCTATACGATGAGGGATATTCCTGAAGGAGAGTATGTGCTCAAGGTCAACATGCTTGGCTATGAGGAAATCAAGGTTCCTTTTTCTATAAAAGATGCTGAAAATCAAGAGCTGAACATCACTTTAAAGGAAGCGCCTCTTTCTTTGGATGCTTTTGAATTTACTGTAAGCAGGGGAATCATGGGGCAGGAACGCCTTCCTGAAGTGGACCGTTTTCGGATTAATGCCGGAAAGAAAAATGAAGTAATCCGGGTGGGAGAGATCAATGCCAATCTGGCTATGAACAATAGCCGTCAGATTTTTAGCCGGACGCCGGGTATTTCCATTTGGGAAAATGACGGTTCGGGCATACAGTTGGGAGTTGCAGCCCGAGGTTTAAATCCCAACAGGTCTTGGGAATTTAATGTCAGGATGAACGGATATGACATCACCCCTGATCCTATGGGATATCCTGAGGCATATTTCACACCTCCCATGGAAGTTGTGGAACAGATCGAAATTGTCAGGGGTGCTTCTTCAATACAATATGGCTCGCAATTTGGCGGATTGATGAACTTCGTGATGCGCAAGCCTGATAAATCCAAGCGGTTTACTTT
>NZ_CDSBKL010000662.1:0-1123 GCF_977115555.1 Aquiflexum sp. | reverse complement strand
GGCCAAACTATAAATCAGGTACAGTACAAATCCGTCATAAACCAAAGAAAAATAGATCCAAAATGACAAGCTGATGCCGATGGCTTTGGCTTTGTCTCTCGTCAGAACGGAAGCCAAAAATGCCAATCCTGCAAAAACCACACTCAGTCCGATGCCGATTCCCAATAAGATCAAGACTGAAGAATCCGCACCCCAAAGGAGCATCGGCGCACCAAAACCTATTACAATCGCCATGCTCAATACGAAAATTACAGCAAGAATCTGACTTAAAAATACATCTCTTCTTTTGACAGGTTGGGCGAGCATGAGCTCGGTAAACTCCAGGTTATTGAAAAAATGGGTTGTGGCAAAGATGGCTGAAATCAAAGGAACGATCATCAGCATGATGTTGAGCAGACTGAGGGAAACTTTACTCATGTCTTCCGATACCTGGTAAATGGAAATGGCTACCAACACCATAAAAAGGGTATAAAGTAAGGCAAACCTTGACTTTACGATATCATACAGGGCGTATTTCAATAACTTAAACATGGCTCAATTCAGTTTTAATTTGCTTTTTTTTTAAACTCCATTCCATCAACCTCGCGATGGCGGTGGTGAATTTGGATTCTCCTGTAATGTCCTTCAGGCTTTCGGTCGTGTCATTGAAAAATACCTTGCCTTCGTGGATATAGATCGCATGATTGGTCAGTTCATCGAGCTCGCTGAGGATATGGGAAGTGATGAGGATGAGTTTTCCTTTTTCCCTTTCTTGGATGATTTTGTTTTTTAGGATTTCGACGGCGATGGGGTCAAGTCCAGCAGTAGGTTCGTCTAGGATCAGAATATCAGGATGAAACATGAATGCCAAGGATGCACTCACTTTTTGGCGTGTTCCCCCGCTAAGGGTTCGCAAAGGTTTGTCCAACATGTCCATCAAGCCAAACTGATTTGCAAGTTCCATGTCATGTTTTTTGATTTCCGGTCGCATGTCTTGCATCATCGAAAATAGCTGACCGATTTTGATATTGTCGGGATACCTTCCGATCTGCGGCATGTAGCCGATATCAGCCCTGTATGCGAAGTTTCCTTTGATGGAATTACCTTTGACGAGGATGTCTCCTGCATTTGGGATGACCATGCC
>NZ_CDSBKL010000661.1:0-1132 GCF_977115555.1 Aquiflexum sp. | reverse complement strand
GTTTTGGATGATAGCTTCTGAAGGGTCGGATATTTTGAGGCTGTCCTTGAGGTAGGCAGGAAAGTACTTTTCGGCATTGGCGAGGCTGATTTCAAAAACCTCCCTACCATCCGGGAATGTATATTGGTGGAATTGGTCCCAATCGGGTTCCTTTTCAAAAAAAGGTAAGATCAGTTCCTGCGATTCGGTCATGAAGCTGATCCCACCGTCTGGGATGCGGAGTTGCTGTTTGTTGGCCTCAAACCAGTCTTTGACTTTTGCAATTTTATTTGGGTTTTCAATCTCAGGAACTATTTCCGTTTGCTCCTCTAGACAGGATGATAAAGCTATCAGAATAAACAGGAATGATAAAAATTGATTTAACAAATGCTTAAATGAAAACTTCAATCTTCGGTTGTGAGGGGGGGGGTAAAATTTAACTTTTTCATACGAATTGTTTTAGGGTGTAAAAAGATGAATTGTATAGTTTTTGAAAAATAGGAATTGAAAACTGAACCTGCAATTTTCGAAAGGAAATTAGTCGACTAAAATCGGAGCAGCGGATTTTGCCAATTTTGGCTATTTGAGATTTAAATCATACAAAATCAATTACAGTGCTTCCCTGCCATTGGGACAGGGGATTAAGTTTGATACTTGATTAAAAAGTAAAAGCCCTTGGCATTTCTCCAAGGGCCTTACCATCATTTCAAGAGATGATTTTCAATTCAAATTACCGAATGGGCTTTTCCGGATGACTTTTTCTTTTGCTAAGATACCCAAAGCATGATATAGGCTATTTTTCCCCATCTTCCATCTTTTTTTTTCTAAAATATATAAACCCCCACCACCACATTCGGGACCACAATATTTGTCAAAGTATACCAATGCATATCTTTGTTTCGAGTCAAACATAGGCGTGGATATTTGGTAAATTGCAGGACTAGAATAATCCAATTTCTTTTCCAGTAGATGTTTCTTCGAGAATAGCCTCACATTTTCTGGAAGGTAGGTCGAATCCAAAACAAGTACAACTTCGTTCTGAGGGCACATGTACTCGATATCCCTTTGGCTTAGAATTTTTGAAATTTCTTGATCTTTTTGGTTATGTCGGGCTTGGCTTTGCAAAAGACTCAAGTTTTTCAAAGAACAAATG
>NZ_CDSBKL010000660.1:0-1137 GCF_977115555.1 Aquiflexum sp. | reverse complement strand
GGTAAATACCACCGTCGAGTTGATGCAGGGTCAGCTCACGGAATATGCGGGCAACTACGAATTTTACCTCCAAGACCGCATTATTAGGCGAGAGCACCAAAAGGCGGCCTACGTCAATCAGCAAAAATTTATTGCCGAAACGGAAGAAATAAATTCAAGACATGACCTTCAAAATTATTTCTATACCCGTGTCAGTAAAATGTTTGAAGAAAGAGGAATCCAAACAGCAGGTTGGGAAGAAATCGCACAATTAGAGGTACATGAAAACGGCAAGGAGGTCATCCGTCCCAATCCTGTTTTTGCCAATAAGGGATTTAGGGCTTATGCCTGGAATACCGTTGCAGGTTGGGGGGGAGAAGATATGGCCTATCAATTGGCCAATGCCGGCTATGAAGTCATCATCTGTAACTCTTCGAACTTCTATTTTGACCTTGCTTACAATATGGACCCTGATGAGCCCGGACATCAGTGGTCGGGATTTGTGGATATGAAGACTGCCTGGCAAACAGTGCCTTTAAACAACTTTATTTCCAATGAAACCGACATGTATGGAAATCCTATTGATACAGGAAATCAGATAAATGGAATGGTGCAATTGACTGCTGAAGGAAAGGAAAATATCAAAGGGGTATCAGGTCAGCTATGGTCTGAGACGGTCAAAGGTCAGGAAATGATGGAATATTATATTTTGCCAAAAATGCTGGGTTATGTTGAACGAGCATGGGCTTCAGATCCTGATTGGACAAAAATCGCTGATCAGGAAAAAAGAAGGACAGCTAGAGAAAATGATTGGAATCGGTTTGCCAATGCGGTGGGTCAGAGAGAAATACCAAGATTGGAATATCTTTTTGGAGGATCCAATTTCCGCTTACCAAAACCGGGCGCCATCATTAAAGAAGGATATATATATGCCAATGTGGAACTGCCTGGCTTGACTATCCGGTATACAATTGATGGTAAAGAACCAACTGCCGCTTCTCAAGTTTATTCAGATCCAATTCAGCATTCAGGTTCAATCAAACTGAGGGCATTTTCCCACACAGGAAAATCTGGAGGTACTGCTGAACTCAAATAGAGATTCAAAAAAAATAGTGTCAGAAAAAAAAATCACAGCGATAACCTGCTCCCATATCTGAT
>NZ_CDSBKL010000659.1:0-1161 GCF_977115555.1 Aquiflexum sp. | reverse complement strand
CCTTACCCCAGAATTTTTTAGGGAACGTTCACCTATGCATTAAATCCAACGCAGAGACCCAAAGAAAATGAGAAAAATGACTTCAATGCTTTCCTCTAAGTGATCTATCTGACCATTTGTTGACAAAAAAATAACCGCAAAAGACTCTCAAGTCAGGAAAAAGCCCCCTTCGTGACCTTTGCGAAACCCTTGCATCCTTTGCGGTTTACTAAATCAATTCCAAGGTTTTCTTGGCAACTTCTCGTCTCTTTGTGCAGTGTTATAGACCATCGCAGCAATGATGACAGCAGCTTGGGTCATGTCCGCAAACTGCATCCTTTCATACAAATCCATATTGGTATGGTATCCTTTGCCATAATCAATCGGATCCTGGATAAACTGAAATCCCGGGACCCCTACCGCCTCAAATGCGACGTGATCCGTAGAACCGGTATTTCTCCTAGTGATGGTATTGGCACCGAGTTCATGAAAAGGCTCAAACCACTTTTCAAAAATCGGTACGACCATATCATTTCCCTCCACGTAGATGCCACGGATTTTCCCTGAACCGTTATCCAAATTGTAGTAAGCGGAGATTTTATCCCATTCAGACTTTTTCTCTTTGGATGTTCTGTCGGCTACATACTTTTGAACATATCCCCTAGAACCAAATAATCCCTGCTCCTCTTCTCCCCAAATTGCAATCCTGATAGTACGCTTAGGTTGTACATTCAGCGCTTTCAAAATTCTGATTGCCTCCATCATCACAGCCACTCCGGCGGCATTGTCATTGGCGCCTGTTCCGGCATGCCAACTATCAATATGGGCACCAAGCATCACGACTTCGGCTTTCAGGGTTTTATCCGTTCCGGGGATTTCTGCCAAAACATTGTAGCCTTTGTAATCATCGTCCAACCACTCCACTTCGATTTCCGCTTCTATACTGACTGGTTTGCCATTTTTGAGTAACCTGTAAATCCTGCCATAGTGTTCAGCCGCTATTTCCATCTCAGGTACTGTAGGTTTCTTATCCGTACTGTATGAACCTGCTCTAGTATGAAAAACCGTTCCAAAGCTTCCCCTTGTCCCGGTCAGTCTCAACCCGACTTCCTCCGCCAAAAGAAAAGTAGTCAGCTTTTGGTCAAGGTCACGTTGGGCGCGCATCTGTGCCAACATCTCCGG
>NZ_CDSBKL010000658.1:0-1184 GCF_977115555.1 Aquiflexum sp. | reverse complement strand
AACTTGAAATGCCAAAAGACTTCAAATTGGTAAGTTTTTCCAACATGAAAATTGCCGAATTGTTAAAACCATCTTTGACTACTATTTCGCAGCCGGCATTTGAAATTGGATCGGAATGTGCCAAACTTCTGATGAAAAAACTGACCAAACCCAATCAGCCTGCATTGGAGAATAAGGTCATTCAAATGCCTTCTCAAATAGATTTTAGGGAATCTTCAAGGTGAAAATAAAAAACCCTATCGGAATTTTCCGATAGGGCAGTTTAATAGGTTGTTTGATAGAGATCACTTTAACTTCGGCTCCCAGCCTTTTTCATATTGTCTTGACCAAAGTGCCATTCCTTTTTTATTTTTTATGTGGCCATTGCTTGGATCACATTCAAAGTTTTCCCCGATTCTGTGAGAGATATTTGCCAAGTGACAAAGGAGGGTACTGACTGCACCTTCATCAATGGTGGAATTCTGCTTTTCTTTTCCTCGGATAGCTTCAAAGAAATTCATGATATGAACTGTAGACATATCGCCACCTCCGCCAAGATTGGTGCTTCCTTCGACATTGCCCGTCCTTACCTCTTTGATTTGCTTTCCATTTCGGTCATAAAGCCGATACAATTCCCTATTGACAAAAACAGATCCTTCTGACCCATAGATGATTGTTCCTCGGTCAGAACCATACGTGCTGTAGTTATTCCTGCTTTTTCCGTCCCATAGGATTGTTTTATCACCCTCAAATTTGAAAGTGGCGAGCATCGTATCATACATGGTCCAGCCGTCATTGACAAAGTGGTATTTGCCTGAATCTACAGTCACATGCTTCGGAAATTCGACCTGAAGCGCCCACCTCGCCACATCCAATTCATGGGTGGCATTGTTCCCTGTTTCGGCTGTCCCATAATCCCAACCATACCAATGCCAGTTATAATCCCATGTGTTGTGGGTATATTTTCTTCTTGGCGCAGGTCCCTGAAAAAGTTCCCAATCCAATCCTTCAGGGGGATTGGCTGCCGTCTGTAAAGGAACCTCACCTCTTCCATTGATATAAAAGGCAGTAGCTCTGAAAGCTTTTCCAATGATTTCATTGTGAATCTGATGGATGATTTCGATAGTATGGTCAGAGGACCGCTGTTGGTTACCCATTTGGATTACCTTGTTATACTTGTTTTTGTAAGCTACCAACAGTTCGCC
>NZ_CDSBKL010000657.1:0-1200 GCF_977115555.1 Aquiflexum sp. | reverse complement strand
CGCTATCCAATCAAATTGCTGAATAGAACCAATTCCGGCAGCTTGGTCTTTGTCCAGGTAAAGGACTTCTTGTGCGTGGACTCTTACCGAAATCAGAAAAAGTATCAAGATGAGGAGTAAGGATTTATTTGTCATGGCGTATGGATTTTCAATTCCAATCTATCAAATAATTCCTTAATTTCCACTTCTGTTTGTGCTTCTAACCCCTCAAGAAAATGGTCCTTTCAAGTCTAAATCAAATTAAATCCCTTTTATTGATATTTACAGTTCTCTTATTCTTTGGATGTGGAGAATCCAAAAACGAGACTGAAGAAGGTGAAGAAGGAGAATGGATTCAGCTGTTCAATGGAAAAGATTTAAATGATTGGACAATCAAAATCGCCAAGCATGGACTCAACGAAAACTTCGCCAATACCTTCCGTGTGGAGGATAGCCTGATGAAAGTGAGATATGATGGCTATGAAGCTTTTGACCAACAGTATGGCCACATCTATTTCAACACCCCTTTTTCCTATTACCTGCTGAATGTCGAATACCGGTTCGTCGGAGAGCAAGCTCCCGGTGGAGAGGGATGGGCTTTTAGAAATTCAGGTGCGATGCTGCATTGTCAGGACCCAAAGACCATTCTGGTAGATCAGGATTTTCCTATTTCGATTGAAGGGCAATTTCTTGGCGGTGACGGGACCAATGAAAGAACCACAAGCAACCTCTGTACTCCCGGTACAAATGTGTACATGGATGGGGAATTGTTCACCCCGCATTGTGTCAACTCCAGCTCCAAAACCTATCACGGAGAGCAGTGGGTCAAGGCGCAGTTTTTGGTCTTGGGAGATTCCGTCGTGTACCATATTTTGGAAGGGGATACAGTGTTGAGATATACAAAACCTGAAATCGGAGGAGGAAATGTCAATCCCTCAGATCCTGCTGTCAAAGTTGACGGAACTCCTCTGAAGTCGGGATTTATTGCTTTGCAAAGTGAAAGCCATCCGATAGATTTCAGAAAAGTGGAATTGTTTGATTTGGCAGCTTATAAAGGAGACAAGGAAAAACTGAAAAAGATATTGAGGAGATTGAGTGGGAAAGAGTAAAAGCAAAAATCACCCAAATTTTCACTGACCTTTCAAGCAAAGGATTTGATCAAATTAAAGATCGTTTGGATGGATTGGATATTTAGACTTTTAGGTTTAAGTTTAGATATTG
>NZ_CDSBKL010000656.1:0-1220 GCF_977115555.1 Aquiflexum sp. | reverse complement strand
TACGGAACAGGTGAATTGATCAAAAAAGCGGTTGAATCAGGAGTCAAACATGTTATTTTAGGTTTGGGGGGAAGTGCGACCATAGATTTAGGTTTAGGGATTTTAAGAGGTTTGGGTTTTCTGTTTTTGGATGAAAACGGAAGAGAAATCCCTGTTTTTTCGGAAGGATTCATTTCTAATATCAGGCATATCCAAAGCCCAATTCCCAAACCTGCCATCAGGTTTACCTGCCTTTGTGATGTCAACAATTACTTCTTTGGCAAAGAAGGAGCCATTCCTGTTTTCGGTCCCCAAAAAGGATTGGAAAACAAAGATTTGGGAGCCTTCGAAAAAGAATGTTCCAATGTTTTGGATTTGATGGCAAAAAAGTCCGGCAAGGAAATTCCCGACAGAACAAGTTTTGGTGCAGCAGGGGGTATTGCCTTTGGGCTTTCATTCTTTTTTCCGGTTGAAATAGAAATGGGCGCAAAATGGTTTTTTGAAAAAGTTGGTATGGAATCCAAAGTCATGTCTTCAGATATCATCATCACAGGAGAAGGACGCTATGACACCCAATCAGCTTCCGGCAAAGGAAGTTATGAACTGCTGCAGTTGGCAAGAAAACATGGTAAGAAATCAGTTTTGATCACTTCCGGAAACGGTGGAAAAGGTTCTGGTTTTGACCAAGTAATCCAACTGCCTGAGCTGGATTTCGATTTGGATGATTTTAGGGAAAAGGCTAGGATAAGTTTATTTGAAGCCATAGCTAAGGGAATATGAAATCTCATATTTGATTAAGTTTTTTCGACTTTTTGAATATCCATATCTCAACAATATCCTAAAGATTTTACTTTGTCACTCGCTGTCTTATTTCTTAAAAATCAAATTGGATTATTTAAGTCAAGTCAGTATGTTTACTGATATCTTAACAAATTAATTTCAATAAACTCCAGCTCCTGAAGTAGAGAAAGACCAAGGATTTAAAAAGAAAATCGTGAGGGTAAAATCCCTGAATCCCTAAATCATTATCACTGAAAGTTTTAGCAATTGAAATGGTGCAAAATAAGAAAATAAACGTACAAGGAACTGAAATTACCATTTTTAGAGCAGAATCAGACGATTTTGTTTCCCTGACGGACATTGCCAAATTTAAAGACTCTTCTCATACTGTTAGCATTATTCAAAATTGGTTAAGAAACAGAAATACAATAGAATTGCTCGGTTTTTCGGAGCAAATATAC
>NZ_CDSBKL010000655.1:0-1227 GCF_977115555.1 Aquiflexum sp. | reverse complement strand
GGGATTTTCAAACATACTTTTCTGATAAAGAAATAACTTGGAACCAGTGTAATCAAACTTACTATCAATCCCCAAAATATGATCATCCCCAAATCAGCTTCCAGAATCCCGGCAGTCGCTATCGGCCCTGGTGTAGGAGGAACCAACGAATGACTCGCTGTAGCTCCCAATGCTACCGCAATGGTGGTCGCGGCATAAGGAACCCCGCTTTTCAGAGAAAGAGATTTGCTGATGGGGTTCATCATGATAAAAGTACTGTCCCCAAAAACCGGAATGGAAAGTATATACCCACTCAGCAACATGGCCACTGTGACGGATTTTTCACCGATCCAAGAAAGGATTTTCTCTGCAATGACCAAGGCACCGCCTGTTTTTTCCAGAAATGTCCCCATAATCACTCCCAATAAAATCAGCAAACCTATACTCCCCAATACACCACCGAATCCCTCGGTAATTGATTTGAGAATCAAATCAACAGGCATTCCGGATAACAATCCATAAAGGATTGCACCAACGAAAAGCGCCAAAAATGGATGGATATCATACTTTACAATTGCTATCAGGATTAGTCCCAATGCAAATAGAATGGTCAAAAGGGTCAACATGGCTGGTTATGGGTTGGAGGGGTTTGGAAAAGACAGGAAAGGAATTGAGGTGTTACACCTCAAAACCTTTTCTGTATGTTCTGCCGACAAATTGATTTGCTTCTTCGAGGTTGGTGATCCTCATGTTTTCACCATCCCAAAGCAATTTCCTTCTTCCAAAAAATTCCATTTGGCCTTTGCTGTTTTCTCTCCTTAACATATAACTACGGATGGCAAGATTTCCCATCAGCACCGTCTCTGTCATCGGTCCTGCATAATCAAATGAGGAAGTCAATCCTTTATGCTCCTCGCTTCCAAAACCAGCTTTGATGGCATCCACCCACTTGCGTTGATGTCCGTATTCAGGTTCCTGATTTTCCAGTCTGTCAGGTCCAAACTCAGTTGTCCCGTCATTCATATACAACTTTGGCATCAGCGGGGAACTGTCGTTGATGTTGGTGGTGATGATTCCTTTCTCTCCGATGATCATGACACCATTGGCACTGTTGGCTCCGCCGATGTCATGGTCTGCAGGAATGATGTCAGGATGCGAAGGACGAATGCCACCGTCACTCCAAGTCATTTCGATGGGAGATTGGCTTTTGGCAGTTGCTGCAAAATGTAGGGTGATAAAAGAGGAAGC
>NZ_CDSBKL010000654.1:0-1259 GCF_977115555.1 Aquiflexum sp. | reverse complement strand
TTGCCCAAGAAAAACTGGCCTCTTATTTCAAAAATGCTTTGGCATACGTTTTCCCTTCAGCGAATGAAGGTTTTGGATTGCCGGTTTTGGAGGCTTTTTCTTTTGGACTCCCGGTGATTATTTCCAGACAGGGAGCATTGATGGAAGTTGCCGGAAATGCAGCATTGGTTTTGGGAAAAAATGATTCTGAATCACTTTTTCAGTCCATGAAGCTTTTGGTGGATGATGAAGTACTTAGAAAGGAACTGGGTGAAAAAGGGAGAATCAGGTTGAAGGAATTTTCCACGGAGAAGTTTTTCCTATCTTTGGAACAGGCATTTAAAGAAATTCTGAATGGGTAATTTTCTCGGCAAAACCATTTCCAAACTCTCAGGTATTGACCTCAGCGACCGCTTCGGAGCGGAATGGGACACCCTTTCCACTCTTGGGGCAATGCTAAGGATGGGAATCTGGATGGTTAGGGGAGTGTTGGTTCGTTGGAGGTTTGGATCTGCCAAAGGGCTGTTTTTGATCGGAAAGGATGTCACAATCAGGCAGGCAGCTTATATCCATGCCGGCAGGAATTTCATCGCCCAAGACCATTGCGAGATCAATGGGCTTTCTCAAAAGGGTTTGGTATTTGGAGATAAGGTTACCATTGGGAGTTATGCGATCATCCGGCCTACCAACTTATATGGTGGAGAAGCTGGAGTGGGATTGAAAGTCGGAAACAACAGCAGCATCGGACCTTATTCCTATATCGGCTGCTCGGGATATATCGAGATCGGTGACAACGTCATGATGTCCCCAAGGGTGAGTATCTATTCCGAAAACCATAATTTTTCTGATGCGTCTCTGCCTATGATCGAACAGGGAGTGACCCGCTCTTTTGTCAAAATAGAAGATGATTGTTGGATCGCCGCAAATTCGGTGATCTTGGCCGGAGTGACTGTGGGTAAGGGTTCGGTAGTAGCGGCCGGAAGTATAGTCACCAAAGATGTTCCCCCTTACAGCATTGTCGCCGGAAATCCTGCCAAAATCATTAAAAATAGAAAGTAAATGAAGGCCAATACTGTAGAAACCTGGAAAAAATTCGGAAAAGAGGACCCTTATTACGGGGTGCTATCTGATCCAAAATACAAGTCTGACAAAATCACGGATAAAGGTTTGTCTGAGTTTTTTGCTACCGGGGAGACCTATGTCATGGAAACATTGCAAAGGATCGAAAAACTATATGGCTCTGATTTGTCCAAAGCTGCGATTCTTGATTTCGGTTGTGG
>NZ_CDSBKL010000653.1:0-1269 GCF_977115555.1 Aquiflexum sp. | reverse complement strand
CGTCGATTTTACCTTTTTTGTATTCTGCCACGCCTCTTACGTCTACTACCTGTACATTTCCTTCTTTCAGTTTGGCTTTGACGGTTTCTTTGTCGATAGGATTGTAGCTTTCAAGATGGCCTGCTTCAAATGCAGCCAACTGTTCCGGCGTGATATAGCCAAGGATATTGTCCAAGCCTATACGCATCAGTTTTCTGGTCAGGTCTTCGGTTTCGGATTCCTTGGCAATGAGTACAAAATACTCCTCATAGTTCATGTACCAACCCATCCAGGTGGAAAAGGAATTGTTGTTGCTGATGCTGAGTGTGCCTTTAAGGAAGCCTTTTGCATATTCCTCCCAAGGTCTTGTATCGATGATTTTCAAGCCGTCTTTTTTGGCTTTTGCGAATTCCTCTTTTGAGAGATTCTTGATTTTAGGAACTTCAGTCAGCAGCTTTCTGTCCACCTTATTGAGTTTCTTCATCATGGCGAAGTACTTTGGCGGCTCAGGCTGGTCTGCGAGTAGTTCTTTGGCAAATGCCGCTTTGTCATCCAAAAGGTTCAATGCCCAGTTTCTGATTTTCTCATAACCGACTGTTGTCATCGGCACTGCGCCCAATGCTTTGCCACAAGCAGAACCTGCACCGTGACCCGGCCAAACCTGAATGTATTCCTGAAGTTTGGCAAAAGACTGGAGAGAATCATACATCTGTGCTGCCCCGATGTCTTGTGTACCTTTGATTCCTGCCGCCTGTTCCAATAGATCCGGTCTACCTACGTCACCTACGAATACGAAATCCCCTGTAAAGAGCATTGCAGGTGCGTTTGTAGCAGGTTTGTCTGTCAATAGAAAGCTGACAGATTCAGGTGTATGGCCCGGGGTATGGAGCACTTCAAAGGTGATGTTTCCCAGTTTGATGATGTCCCCGTGCTTGATTTTGTGGTGGGGAAATTCATATTTCCAGTTCTCATCGCCTTCGTCGGAAAGGTACATCTCAGCTCCCGTCAAAGCGGCAAGTTCTCTTGAACCGCTTAAGAAATCAGCATGGATGTGGGTCTCCAGGATGTGTGTGATTTTGAAATTATTGGCTTTGGCAATGTTGAGGTAAGTGTCTACGTCTCTTTTTGGGTCAATTACTGCAGCAATACCGCTTGCCTGACAACCGATCACGTAACTTGCTTGCGCCAGACTTTTGTCATAAACTAATTCGAAGAACATAATTCTGTCTATTTTTTTGTTTTAAATATTTTAAAGGGAAGAAGCTGAAATCTGTTTTTAATGACAGGTTT
>NZ_CDSBKL010000652.1:0-1284 GCF_977115555.1 Aquiflexum sp. | reverse complement strand
ATTGCTCTCTTGTTTGCAGGAAACCATTGAGCAACCAAAAAAAGTGACAAAGAAGATAAGTCTAGAGATATTTTTCATATTCCATCCTTCATTTAATTTTTATAGTTTACAAGCCATTAATTCCAAGATTTGGATGTCTTTTCAACCAATTTTAGCCATAAGGGAAAAGATCAACCTGAAGAACTTTTCCTTTTTTTGAATGCTCTTCCCAAGAAATAAACCAGCGTCAAAATCCCTATCAAGATAGCTAATCCCTGTTTTTCCCCAAGGGAAAGGTTGAACAGGAAAAAAGAAATAATGCATGCAGATACAATAGGAACAGCAATTCCAAAAGGAATTTTGAATCCGCCTGAATCAAATCCCTCCATTTTCCGAAGTCGGATCACAGAAAGGGAAACCCCAAAATACACCAATAGCATGCTCGCCGATGCGATAACAGCCAATTGCCTGAATCCTCCCAAAGAAGCCATGGTAAACCCAAGTCCTGCATAAACCAATATCGAAACATATGGAGTCCTGAACTTCCTATGGATATGGCCAAGTTTGGAAATAGGAATAATCCCATCCAAAGAGAACCTGAAAATTACCCTCGGCACATTCAGTATTTCTCCGCTCAACATACCGAACATCGAAATTCCTGCACCAATAAAAAGAAGGGTATATCCTATAGGTCCAAAAATAATTTTAGCCGTTTCCGCCAAAGGTGCTTCTTTAAATTCAGGCAATTGACTGCCCAAAACCCCCTGAGATACCAATTGAATCAGGATATAGAGCAAAAGCACAAATGAGATTCCGATAAAAATCGCCCTAGGAACTGTCTTTTGGGGATCTTTGATTTCCCCGCCGATAGTCAATCCTGAATCTCCTCCCTGAAAAGCAAAAAACAAAATCAGGGAAGCTTCTCCAAACTGTTTGACAGTTAAGCCGGATTCCCACGATAAATTGGACAATTGAACGTCCTTCCAGCCAAAAATCACCAACAATAATAGCGGGATCAATTTTGCAACAGTATTGATCTTAACCAAGCCGATCCCCTGTTTGACGCCTACGACATTGAGTGTAGCCAGACCTCCAAAAATCAAAAACAAGGTCAAAACCCTGATATAAGGATTTTTAAAAACAGGAAAGACCAAACCCAAAATCTCAACCAGTGCATTGGACACCGCAGCATCTGAGAATACACCTCCCATGATCAAAAATACAGCAGTCAAAAATCCCGGAAATGCCCCAAAGGCTGTACTTACATAGGCATATCCTCCACCTGTATGGGTGATTTTACTCCCC
>NZ_CDSBKL010000651.1:0-1284 GCF_977115555.1 Aquiflexum sp. | reverse complement strand
GATTCGGATTCTTTCGGATTTGAACTTGAAATTCCGACGGAAGTCATTCAGACCTTGAAATTAACAGATGGTGAATACACAATGTCCGAAAAACTGTATGGCGCCGTCAATCCTGTTTTGAATATCCAGGAAGGAAAGGGAATAGTAAGGGTAGAATTGAAGCCTTTGGAAAGTTGGGTTCTGGAGATTCAATAGATTTAAGATTTCTCAAATATAGAGTTACGCTCTTTTCAAATCCCAAAATCCCTGTCTAGTTATATGGAAAATGGCAAATAAACTGCACATTGCCTTCATTGTTCATGGAAAAGTAAAAGGCAAATCCGGGCTTTTGACGAAAATTACTGAGCATTTCCAGCAACTTGGAATATTGACTTTCTATATTACTGAGGTAGATAAAAGCGGAATTATGTGCACCTTGGAGGCGCTCCGTAATGGTGCGACTACCATTGTTGCTGTGGGCGGAGACGGAACAGTGAATGAAGTGGCAAATGCAATTCTTGCATATCCTGAGGCTTCCGGGTTAAATATGGGAATCCTTCCTTATGGTAAGGGAAATGACTTTTGCCGGACTATGGGAATCAACAGGGATTTGGCCAGGCTCCGAGAAAATATCCTTTATTCCAAATTCAGAAAAATTGACGTGGGAGAGCTGGAGTTTACAGGAAATGGAAACAAGGCATCCAAAAGATTTTTTGTGAATATTGCCGATATAGGTTTGGGTGGATTTGCCACACAGATGTTGCGTACCGGGAGCTCATTTTGGGGATCCAATCTGACTTATTTTTTTGTCATTTTGCGTTCGTTTTTAAATTACAAACCTGTCAATGTCAAGTTTTTTTCACCACAATTTGAATTGGAAAGTCCTGTCATGAGTATCTGCATGGCAAACGGAAAATTCTTTGCAAGTGGTTTAGGAATTGCACCGGAAGCTAAAATAGATGACGGCTTATTGGATTGGGTATTTCTTTGCAAAATCTCGGTTTGGGATTACATAAAGAAACTTCCAAAATTAAAAACCTCAAAAAAAATCAATCATCCCCAAGTATTCTATCATCAAGGAACTGAATGCAAAATCAGTGGAAAATACCCCATACCTATAGACATGGATGGTGAATTTGTCGGCTTCACTCCATTAACCTGCCGAATTGTCCCCTTGGCTTTGACTGTCTTGGCATAAAAAAAGGAACCAAAAAATTGGTTCCTTCATCTTCTTAGCTTCTTGATTTTATACGTAATTATTCAACATCACCGGCATAACAAGCATCAGGATATCTTCATTGTCTG
>NZ_CDSBKL010000650.1:0-1287 GCF_977115555.1 Aquiflexum sp. | reverse complement strand
GCGAATCATCATGATGAATACCGCACAATCCGGATTGATCCACAAATGGAGATTCTTACTTGCATTGCCTGTTCTAGGATTGATGGTTTTTGTTTTTTCATGTGAGAAGAGTGCTGATAATTCTTTTTCAGAAGTCATGGAAATACCCATGTCTAAGGAGGAAACGGTTCCGCCCAATCCTGATGAAATCAATTCAAAGATTATGGAAGCAGATGAAGTCTTTGACATTGTGGAAGAATCACCTGAATTTCCGGGAGGCATGGAAGCTTGGAACAATTTTCTTAGGCAAAACCTCAAATACCCAAGCCAAGCCAGAAGAATGGGAATCGAAGGAACGGTCTATGCGGTCTTTGAAATCAGGACTGATGGGAGCGTTCAAAATATCGAATTGTTGAGAGGAATCGGGGGAGGATGCGATGAAGAAGCAATGCGGGTGATCGCGGCTTCTCCAAATTGGATTCCCGGAAAGCAAAGAGGTAGGTTGGTAACTGTCAGAATGAGGATACCGATCAGATTTAAATTGGGCTAAACCCTAAAAGGATTACAAAGCAAAAAGAATATCAACCAAAAAATCAATGTAAAAAGATGAAAACAACCAAATCAAACCCTACAAACAAAAGTAGCCTTCTCATTGCGATCCCTCTTTTGGGACTGATGATTGTGTTTTTTTCCTGCGATTTTCAGGAATATGATGAAAAAATAGTTTTAGAAAATGGCGAGGTGACTAGCAAGAACATTGAAACAAATGAGATTTTCGATGTGGTGGAGGACTCACCAGAGTTTCCCGGTGGCATGGAAGCTTGGAATGAATTCCTCATGAATAACCTCAAATATCCTGAACAAGCCAGAAAAATGGGTATAGAAGGTACTGTTTATTTGGTCTTTGAAGTAAGGAAAGACGGTTCAGTGGAAAATGTAGAACTCCTCAAGGGTATAGGTGCCGGCTGTGATGAAGAGGCCAAGCGGGTCATTAAAAAATCACCAAACTGGATACCAGGCAAACAGCGGGGGCATATTGTCAATGTAAGGATGAGGGTTCCGATCAAGTTCAAACTCGGCGAAAAAGAAGTAATTGCTTAAAGTCCATAAAACAAAAAATAAATCCCCTCTTAGTAAATCAATTTCAAGCGATCAAACACCTTCCTTAAATGAACACAAACGCATCAAAATCAAAAAGTACAAACAATTTCCTGTTGGCTATAATCCTGTTGGCCATGATGGTATTTATAATCTCCTGCAAAAGCTCCAAAGAATCTGCTTTTTCAAAAACCATGGACATCCCAATGG
>NZ_CDSBKL010000649.1:0-1342 GCF_977115555.1 Aquiflexum sp. | reverse complement strand
ACCTACAATACTGAAATGCCCCACACGCTTTTGGAAGTGAATGCTTCACAAAAAGACAAGGATTTTATCATGGCGGTCAACTGGAAAAAAGCTGAGGAATACATTGCTGCAGGCAAAGGGAAAAAAGTACCTGTAAAATATGCCCACAACAAATGGGATGAAAGTACCCACACCGCTACTTCTACAATCAAGACCGAGGTACTTTCTTTAGACCCAAGGGAATTGAAGGACATCGTTTACTTTATCCCCTGTCCAAAATCTCCGCACGGTACAGATACTGACCCTACCGGAGAGTACATCATCGGAAGTGGCAAATTGGCCGCTATCATCCCCGTGTTCTCCTTTACCAAAATGCTTGCTGCCATAGAAAAGCAGGATTTCGAAGGAAACATTGATGGCATGCCTGTTTTGAAATATGAATCCGTATTGCACGGCGAAGTTGCAAAGCCAGGTCTTGGACCATTGCACACTGAATTTGACGGAAAAGGATTTGCCTACACTTCCATGTTTGTCTCTTCTGAAATCGTAAAGTGGAACATCGAAACCCTTGAAGTGGTAGACAGGGTTCCTACTTACTATTCAGTAGGACACTTGAGTATCCCAGGTGGACCGACAGGCAAGCCACATGGCAAGTATATGGTGGCCTATAACAAAATCACCAAAGACAGATACCTTCCCACCGGACCTGAATTGGC
The DNA here is from genome assembly GCF_977115555.1 of Aquiflexum sp. Lineage (NCBI taxonomy): Bacteria > Pseudomonadati > Bacteroidota > Cytophagia > Cytophagales > Cyclobacteriaceae > Aquiflexum > Aquiflexum sp. The sequence continues at coordinate 647 of NZ_CDSBKL010000649.1, read as the reverse complement.
ACATTCTGCCCAACTTTATGATATTTCAGGTGACAAAATGCAGTTGCTTCTTGACTTTCCTACCATCGGAGAGCCACATTATGCGGAAGCTTTCCCTGCTTCTCTGATCAAAGACAGGCAGGTGAAATTCTACAAACTGGAAGAAAACAACCACCCCCATGTACTCAAAGGCATCAATGATGCAAGGGTAGAAAGAGATGGAAACAAAGTACACATCTACCTGACAAGTATCAGGTCCAATTTCAGACCCGACAACATCGAAGGAATCAGGGTTGGAGATGAGGTATACTTCCACATGACCAACCTCGAACAAGATTGGGATGTGCCTCACGGATTAGCCATCAAAGGCGCCAACACTGCTGAACTGCTCGTCATGCCGGGTGAAACAGCCACTTTGAAATGGGTACCGGACAGAACAGGTGTGTTCCCATTCTATTGTACAGACTTCTGTTCCGCATTGCACCAGGAAATGCAGGGCTACCTCAGGGTATCTCCGGCAGGAAGCAATACGCCGCTCAAGTTTTCTACAGGAGCTGCAGAATAATTTCTCCATCAACCTCACCGCCGGGATCAAAACCGGCGGTGATTAAAACCTAAAAAGATGAACAATATCAGCCCATCAAACCGGATTCTGGCTCTCATCGCCG
>NZ_CDSBKL010000648.1:0-1348 GCF_977115555.1 Aquiflexum sp. | reverse complement strand
CCAAAACAATATCCATAAATATCCAATATCAATAAATATCTAAAGAGAGAAACCGCAAATCTCTTTAAAAGTCAAACCAAAATAACCCCAAAATGACGATGTTCGACAAAATGGACAAAATCAACAACGGGTCCAAAACCCCGAAGTACCAGCAGGTAGTCAACCTGATCTTGGAAGATATCGAAAGCGGCAGGTTGAAAATCGGAGAGCGGATCTCTTCGATCAACGAGATGAGCTTTGATTTCTTGCTTTCAAGGGATACAGTAGAAAAAGCATACAATGAACTCAAAGACAGGGGCATCATCACTTCGGTCAAAGGGAAAGGTTTTTATGTGAGTTCGACCAATACTTCCAACAAACTCAAAGTCCTGTTGCTTTTCAACAAACTGAGTTCCTACAAAAAAATCATCTATTACTCGGTTTTAGAAACCCTTGGTGAAAAAGCCACGGTGGACATCCATGTGCACCATTACAATAAGTCAATGGTGCAGGAACTGCTCGAAAGGAATATGGGAAAATACCATTACTATGTGCTTGCGCCGCATTTTTATGATGAAGATTCCCACCTGATGGATTCTTATGACATTGCAAGGCAATTTCCCGAAAACAAACTGCTGATCATGGACCGTGCGGTCAAAGGCCACGAAAATGAATTTCCGGGTGTGTATCAGGATTTTGAAAAGGATATTTTCCATGCCTTGGAAGATGGGATCGAGCATTTGAAAAAATACCAAAAACTCAAACTCGTCTATCCGCGGGGACTGATGTATCCGCCGGAGATTGTGGATGGGTTTAAGAAATTCTGCTTCTACTACAATTTTGACAATGTAATCTTGGACGGTATCGACGCTGAACCCCTGTACGAAGGCGATGTATATATCACATTGGCGGAAACGGATCTGGTGAATGTCGTCAAGAAAAGCCGGGAACAAGGTTTGGAATTGGGAAAAGCAGTGGGATTGATTTCTTATAATGACACGCCGCTAAAAGAGATTTTGGCGGATGGCATCACGACGATCTCCACGGATTTTGAGCATATGGGAAAAAGGATTGCAGAACTGATTTTGGGAAAAACCACCGAAAAAGTCTCCAAAAATCCATTTAAGATGACAGTGAGGAAGACTTTGTGAGGTTTAAATCAGATTTTTTCTCCCAAGCATCTGAACTTAAAAAGTCAGATGCTTTAACAAATAATTATTTGATTCAACAATATTATAAATCCCATACCGGATAAAATCTTCCTCCACATCCGGATTGATCAATTGGATCAAAAGTCTGTTGCCAGGTAAAGCCATGGTTAGTTTTCCATTTGTTCGCAGCGGAATCTCGCCACTTATTTGCTTTGTCC
>NZ_CDSBKL010000647.1:0-1350 GCF_977115555.1 Aquiflexum sp. | reverse complement strand
CCAAAAGATTTTCGGGTTTTTTCAAAAAATATTAAAAAAGTCGATCCAAGAATAAGTTATTTCCTTTTTCCAGAGGGGCATTTAGAAGCCACTTTGGAGGTTGAAAAACAAATGAAAAAATGGTTTCCTAGATTTGAAAAACTGCACCCATTCATGGCTCATTTTAAAGTGGAGAATGTTATGATTCAAGAGGAATTTTATCCCAAACTCGATTTTTTCCAATTGATTTTCATTTATGAACCAGTTGCGCTTTAAGCGGAATGTACTTTTTAAATCTTTATGATATCCATATTAATCTTTCCATTATAGAGGAAGATTGTAATTTCGGTTCTTTTTGGGTAATTTATTGACCTGCAATAACGTAAGCCCAATGGACCAATCGAATAAAATCAACCGAAGAGAATTTATCGGTTCGGCAGCTGCCGTCGCAGCGACCATCTCCATCGTCCCATCCCATGTCATCGCCGGAAGCGGCAAAATTCCTCCCTCTGATCAGATTACCGTGGCCAACATTGGCTGCGGGACCCAAGGCCTGCGCGAAATGGGAGATTTGCTCCAAAATCCAAGAGTCAGGGTAGTGGCAGTCTGTGATTCCAACAAATTCAGCACTGACTATATCGATTGGTCCGCCAATGGCATCCGCAATGACATCCGCAAAGTCTTGGGAGATGACTCGTGGTGGGACAATGTCCCCGGAATCCCTGGAGGCCGGGATGTCGGACAGGCTTATGTGGAGCAATATTATGGAAAGAACAAATCCACCAAAAAATACAAAGGCTGTGCCTAGTATGAAGATTTCAGGGAAATGTTTGCCAAAGAAAAAGGGATCGATGCCATCAAAATCATGACACCTGACCATACCCATGCGCCGATTGCTTTGGCGGCCATGTCTCAGGGAATCCATGTGGTGACCCACAAACCAATCTCAAATAGGCTATTGGAAGGAAGAAAAGTCATCGAAAAAGCAAAGGAAACCGGGGTGATTACCCACCTTTTGGCTTGGTCAGACCGGCCCGAATACCGGCAGATGAAGGCTTGGATGGATGAAGGTCTGATCGGTGAACTCAGAGAAATCCACAATTGGTCTTACCGTCCTGTGTGGCAACAGTGGACAAAAAGACCGACTGAACCGAAGCCAATTCCTCCAGGATTCAATTGGGATTTATGGTTGGGGCCTGTTCCCGATATGCCTTACCATCCCAACTATACCCACAATGTCTTCCGAGGATGGTATGAGTTTGGCGGAGGTTCAGTTGCCGACATGGGACATTACAGTTTGTTTCCGCTATTTGAGACTTTGGGAATCACCAAATCCCCTTTAAGTGCAAGGGCTTATGGCACCACTTCCCG
>NZ_CDSBKL010000646.1:0-1365 GCF_977115555.1 Aquiflexum sp. | reverse complement strand
GGAAATTTATTTCAATACCATTTTTCTATCGGTAAATCCTCAGGTTTTGGATTCTTTGGTTTCAATAGAACACCTGTCGGGAGATTTTTTCAGAATAAAACCAAAGGAGGGCTTTCCTGTTTTGGAGCAAAATGAATCCTACACGTTTTCTTATTCCTCAGATAATTTTCTGCTTAAAAACAGTCATGTTCCCTCTGGACTTTACATAGTCTTGGATGGAAAAGAACAAGGTTTTTCAATCACTGATTATTCTGCTTCCAAAATTGAAATTGAGGCTCAATTAAACGCGACCTCGGGTTCCACTTTACCAATCCCAAGTCCTACACTGCTTTTTGACCAAAACCAAAACTTGACTCTTTTGGATAAGAATGATTTCAGTCCTATCATTCCAAGTCCTAAATCTTATGCTTGGGGTAGCGGCGAATTATTGATCAAAAATGAGATTTCAATTTATTCGGATACAATTTTTGAAAAAGAGGCAGCATTTCTCAAAGAATTGCTTTCACCTGTTTTTAAAGGGAACATTAAAATCTCGACATCACCTGATGCAACAATTTCTTTCCTAAAAAGTAAAACCCAATCAAATCAGGAAGCTTATGAATTGAATATTGGTGAAAAAGTTGAAATCCATGCTTTTGATCCTAAAGGAGCTTTTTATGGTACTCAATCTCTTTTGGCTTTGGTGCCAGTTTCATCTTTTCAAAATCCGGTAGATGAATTGAAACTCCCTAAAATATCAATTGAGGACGAACCTAGATTTGGGTATCGCGGATTTTTCCTTGATGTAGCGCGTAATTTCCAATCCAAAGAAGCGGTATTCAAGCTGTTGGATCTGATGGCTTTTTATAAGTTGAATGTCTTTCATTTTAATCTTGCCAATGACGAGGGATGGAGGATTGAAATCCCCGGACTGCCCGAATTGACAGATGTTGGAAGTAAGAGGGGCCATTCCAAAGATGAATCTCAATTTTTGTGGCCTTATTACGCTTCAGGCCCTGACAAAAAGAAATCGCCAAGCGGTTCTGGATTTTATACAACAGAGGATTTCAAAGAAATATTGAAATATGCAAAAGAGCGACATATCGAGGTCATTCCTGAGATAGGTGCTCAGGGACATTCCCGCGCTGCCATCATATCTATGAGAAAAAGGTACCTTGACAAAATGAAATCCGGTGATGAAAAAGGGGCTTTGGAATATCTTTTGGAGGATTTGGATGATAAATCCCAATACCTTTCAGCCCAAAATTTCAGGGGAAATACAATCTGTATCTGTCAGGAATCAGCATTTGTTTTTTATGAAAAAGTGGTTGATGAAATTCTTACCATGTACAAAGATGCAGGTGTTCCGATCAAAATTTTTCATAC
>NZ_CDSBKL010000645.1:0-1375 GCF_977115555.1 Aquiflexum sp. | reverse complement strand
GGTTAGTGGAAATATGGTTATTGGTTATTTGGTTAATGGATTTTGAAATATGGTAGAAATATGGTTCATCCAAAACCGAACATCTACCTTTAAATTTATAAGACAACTTTTTTCATTAACCTAGTCAGATTTTAAAGCTTTCACAGGATTGGCCTGTGCAGCCCGATAAGCAATAATCCCTACAATTACAGCAGTGAAAACCAAAGTTGACATGCCTATGGTTGCAAAAACCAATTGATTGATTTCGATTCTGTAGGCAAAATTCGAAAGCCAGGAATCCGAAGCATAAAAAGCTATCGGCCATGCCACTAAAAAAGCAATGCCTATTAAAGCCAAGTATTCTTTGGTAGACGATTGAATGATAGACAGCACAGAAGCACCAAGAACTTTTCGAATCCCGATTTCTTTTTCCCGAGCCATAGTTAAAAAAATCGTAATGCCAGTAATTCCCAAAACAGAAAGAAAAACTGCAATAAAATTGAAATAAAGTAGCAAATCGGCGGTTTGCATATCCTGTGCATAAAGCTGAGTAACATTCTCACTTAGGTATTCTAATTCAAGTGGAAAGGGCTCATTCAATTCATTGTAAATGTTAGTCAATGCAGTCAAAACCTCTTGGGTATTTTCAGGATAAAATGAAACGATACTCCGCCCATCCATTTCAACATTTTCTGATAGAGTCAGGAAATACGGATCCACTCGTTCATGGAGTGAAAAAAGGTTGATATCTTCAAAAATACCTCCTATGGTAAAAGGAAAGCCTACTTGCCCGGTTTCTTCATTTATATATTCAGGTTCAGTAATAACCTCAGTTCCTATAAGGTCTTCCGGACTGACACCTTTGATATTAGCGAATTTCTCAGCAGCTGTCCTGTTTATCAGAGTAACTCTCGAGCTTGGTGGTGAGGATAAAGTGGTTTTCAATTCATAGGCTTTGAGTGCCTCAAAATCCAAATACAGTTGATTAGAGTCATCAAAAACCGTTTCGCTCCCTTCCAATTTATAGGTTCCTTGATTAAATGCCTGCAAACCAAATGAACTTCCGCTTCCTACAGCGATCACCCCTGAAATTTGACGGAGTTTGTGCTGGAAGACTTCGATATTTTGCGGAGAAGAATAGGCATACAGAATTCCCTCTTTTTTATATCCAATATCTTTTGTTTCTACAAATTGAAGTTGTTGGGAAATAAAGTAAGAAACTGAACTTATGGCTATCAAGATTACAAATTGACTGATCACAAGGTATTTCCGGATTGGAAACTTGTGAAAATCAGGTTGCTTGAGATCTTGCTTAAACAGACTCACCGTAGCTCGCATACCCAAATAAATTGCAGGAGAAAAGCTTGCCAAAACCCCGATAATAACTGCCAAAACT
>NZ_CDSBKL010000644.1:0-1382 GCF_977115555.1 Aquiflexum sp. | reverse complement strand
GATGATTTCCGGTAAAGAAGAAGCAAGGTTGATTTTTTTGGCAGTCAGAAAAGTCATTGACCTTAATTCGCAAAATGCAATGGTGATCGATATAGGTGGAGGAAGTACGGAAGTGGTCATTGGAAACAAGGAGGAAGTGCTTTTTAAAAACAGCCTGAAGCTCGGAGTTTTAAGGTTGTTGGATTGGGTCGGAAATGAAGGACCATTAAACAAAGCCAAACAAGAAGTCCTAAAACAACACATTAGGGATCTTGCAAATAAAACCTTTGAAGAAGCGCGTTTGGTTGGCTATACTAAAGTAATAGGCACATCCGGTACAATAAGGGCACTAGGTGAAGCTGCTTTGGAGTTAAAGGATGTAAACATTGTCAATTCAGTCAATGCTGAAGTTGTCAAGGTGAAAGACCTCGAAAAAATTGTAGACAAGCTTTTGGAATTGCCTGCCGAAAAACGGACAGAAGTCAAAGGTATCAGTGAAAACAGGGTTGACGCCATCCACCTTGGTGGGTTGTTGCTATTGGAATTGCTGAAATTGGCTGATGTAAAAGAGATCACCTTGTCAGATGCTTCACTGCGGGATGGTCTGATCATCGATTATATTGAAAAAAACAGCCAGAAACTTGGAAAACTTGTAGAGGGAAAAAACATCAGGGAACGCTCTTGCCTGCTTATGGCGATGAGGTATGAGACAGACATTGAAGAAAAAAAACACATCAGCAATTTGGCATTAGAACTTTTTGACCAACTAAGTGAAGTACACCGGATGAATGACCAAGCGAGAGAAATTCTCCAAAATGCCTGTCTCATCTATGATTTAGGCCTTTTTATAAATTTTCAGGATTACCAAAAACATTCGGCCTACTTGATTCTCAATGGACGGCTTAGGGGATTCAACAATGAAGAAAGGACCATGCTGTCACTGTTGGCGAGATACCACAGAAAGACAGGTCCAAAAAAGAAACATCGGTCATTTAAACAGTTGCCTACCAAAGAGCGGAATCTTGTTCGGGGGTTGGCAGGGATACTTCGTATTGCAGTTGGTCTGGACAAAACCAAAAACCAATGGGTGGAAAAAGTCCATTGCGAACTTGATCATGAAAAACTGGAAATCAGAATCTTTGGGGATGCAACTATGGATTTGGAAATCTGGGAGGCCCAACGTTTCTCTGATGTATTTGCCAAATACCTGAAAAGGAATGTGGTCGTGGTGAAAGGATAATACCAAAACTTTTCCCAATCTGATTGATCCAAAAATGATGGCAGGGATTTATTGATTCTGGTAACCAAATACCACTTTTTTGAGATCTCCTGTTTCTTCGCCCAAAAGATAAAGTACATATGGTGCAAAAACAATAATCCCTAGGATCATCGCCGCAATCCCC
>NZ_CDSBKL010000643.1:0-1395 GCF_977115555.1 Aquiflexum sp. | reverse complement strand
CGTCTCATGGGGAGCCCTGCACGATCAGGGACAAATGGGTTTTTCGGATGAATACAAAACCTCTTTGGTCAAAAAGCTCAGCGAAGAATACAAAATTTTTATCTCTTCGGAAGGAACATTACCGCTTGAACTTCAGCCTTTCCACATCAACATCAAGCCAAATCGCGTTCACCACGTCTTGTATTATGCCGCTTTGTTTATTGGAGAAGGGGCGACTATGGCTTCTGAATGTGCTGCACTTGGCACTCCCGCAATTTATGTCAATTCATTAGATGCCGGTACTTTACAAAAGCAGGCTGAAGATGGGTTGATAATTAATAAAAGGTATCAGGAAGGCACATTAGAAAAAGCCTATGAAATTTTGAATGATAAGGAATCCAAAACCCGATTAAGAGAAAAAGCCAAATCATTAAACCCAGATAGGTACAACCTTACCGATTTTTTGACATGGTTGGTGGCCGAATATCCTCAATCAAAACAAAAATTACTCTCAGGCCAATTCGATCCAAAAGCTAATTTTAAGTAATATGTGCGGCATCTTTGGGCTTTTTGTCAAACCTGAATCCGGAATTTCGGATAGAGAAATCAGAAAACTTTCTTCCAAACTTGCTTTATTGAGTGAGTCGAGAGGAAAGGACTCTTCCGGGATGGCTTTTGTAGACCATGAAGGAAAGAAAGTGGAGGTAACCAAAGGTGACATAAGGATCAGAAAGCTGTTGAAAAGCCCTGAAATTGTATCTTCTCTTTCCAATTCTTTGGAGCGGTACAGGAGTCATAAAGACTCTTTTTCAGTTTTTGGCCATGCGAGACTGGTTACCAATGGGTCACAGTTGGAGGATGAAAACAACCAACCTGTCATCAAGGACGGAAATTTTTTGATCCATAATGGGATCATTGTCAATGCAGATTTGCTTTGGGAAAAGCATCCGGAATTAATTAGAGAATTCAGGATTGATTCGGAAATCATTCTCAGTCTTTTGGATCAATCTATTTTCCAAAATCAGGATAATTTAGAAATGGCTATCAAGGATTCTTTGAACCAATTGGAGGGTACTTATTCCATCATGGCGTTTTTTCCAAGGCTCAATAAAATCCTTTTGGCTACCAACAACGGTTCTTTGTACTATCTCACTGATAGGAATAGTTACATGATTTTTGGCTCAGAATCACATTATTTAGATGAATTGATTCCTTTCCTACCTGAGAAAGGAAAAGCAAACGAAACCAATGAAATCCGAAAAGTGAATCCAAATCAGGCATTTTGGTTTGATCCTTCAAATTTGGTGTTGGAGGAAATTGGTATTAAGAAAAGTGGTATATCATATAAAAAAGCTGAGAATGTCCTTCCGTATTCATTGAAAATTTCTTCCATCAAAAACCCTGATTTTGGAAATG
>NZ_CDSBKL010000642.1:0-1439 GCF_977115555.1 Aquiflexum sp. | reverse complement strand
TTGTCAATCCTCCTGTCATGCAAGGAACCTTGGTAGTTTCTCCGATTACAAGTGAGTTTGCAGGGATGTTCAAAATCATGGGAAGCCCTGGAGCGAGAGTAAGGATTACCTACCTTCAAAATGAGGTGATCAAAGAATTTGAAGAAGGAATCGGTGAAGTTTCTGCTGAGTACATCCTTAGCGCTGCTTTCAATGATCTGCAATTTCAAAGTGCATTATTGGATGTTGGCGAGGGGGTTTTCCCAATAGGTCCGGATGGAGAATTATATGTATGGCTGGGTGCAAATCTTGATTTGACCAAAGCTACGCCGGGAGTTTATCTTTCTGAATTTATCATTGAATTGGAATACATATAAAGTGGCAAGAGTTCTTTCACATATTGCAGATTTAAGGATGATTTTGGGCATTTGCTTTGTCTTTTTTTCGGAGACAGGCTTTGCCCAGAGGATCAGTTTCAATACATGGACAGGGAGTGATGATATTACCATACTTTCTCCCCAAGGAGCTATGCCGACGTTGGATTTCAATCAAAAGCAACGTGCATTAGTCCCTGGAATAGGGGCTGTTACGATTGGTTTAGTGGATAATCAGGCGGTAATCTATGAAATTGAAGCGCCTGAGGGGTTTGATTTGACAGTTGATATCAGTGCGCCATCGGCCTTTGTGCTTGCCGAAAACCCTACTGAATCCATTCCTTTCCTCCTTAAAGTAGCATATAATAACATGGCTCCAACTGACGAATTGAGTGGTAAACTGAGTGCAGTGGAACTTCCGGCAGGATTTTACAGCATCACCTTTCCTGTAAGCAGGAGAACATCAGGGGCTCCAATAGCACCTCCTTCACCTGAAGATGGCGCTTTTACCAGACCAAAAGCCAAAGCTTACCTGTATTTGTACGGAACTTTGGGTCCGGTAGGAATGGTCCCTGCGGGGATTTACGAAGGAGAAATAAACATCAACGTATCCTTTACAAGCTATGATTAAGGTTTGGTTAATAACGATCGTGGCGGTAATGTTCTTTGGTATGATGGAAACCGCACAAGCTCAGATGGTCAATGTGCGGTTGGTACTTCCGGCAGGTGTAAACTTTAATCCGAGGATTGTGGAGGCCCAACCAAAGGAAGGTGAAACTGGATTGAGGTGGGTAGAGATGGTGGTACAGGAAAACATCCATTTGATTGTTAGCCTAAAATCGGATGAAACAGACAAGGATATCATAGAGACACTTTATGTGCTCAATAACGGAACGGCGGATTTTAGAACTGCGACAAATTACGGGTCAGGAAAAGCCAGCTTCCAAATGGACAATAGAGGAATGCTGATCCGAAATGCCAAACCAAGGATTCAGCAAATTAGGGCATGGCTGGGAATACCGGTTTTGCCTGGAATCAAAACAACAATAGAATATCATTAAAACTTAAAATATATCATAAACCTTT
>NZ_CDSBKL010000641.1:0-1454 GCF_977115555.1 Aquiflexum sp. | reverse complement strand
CCTCCACGGCAGAGGATAGTTGTCCTTTGCCACCCTCGGCGACAATGAGTTTGGGCAGTGGTTTTGCCTCCTCGAGGATCCTGTGATACCTTCTGCCCACGATTTCCTTCATACTCGCAAAGTCATTGGGTCCGGTGACGGTCTTGATATGGAAGTGGCGGTATTCCTTGTTGGCAGGTTTGCCGTTGATAAAGCAGACCATACTCGCCACGGGATTGGTGCCTTGGATGTTGGAGTTGTCAAAGCACTCGATATGGTCGGGCATTTCCTTGAGGGAAAGGTCGGATTGCAGCTGCTTGAGGACGCGGTTCTTTTTGTCCTTTACTTCGCCCGAAGCCAGGAGTTTTTCCTTTTTGTAGTATTTGGCGTTTTTGAGAGAGAGTTCGACGAGTTTCTTTTTGTCCCCGATCTTTGGTACGGCAAAGTTCAGGCCTTCAAATTCCTCTTCCAAAGGAATGTTGGCGATGATTTCCTGCGCATCGCTGTTGAATTGATCCCGAAGCCGGATGATGGCCGTCAGGAGAAGTTCCCCTTCCGATTCGTCGAGTTTCTTCTTGAGTTCGACGGTTTTGGTGATGATGACCGCACCGTTTTTGATTTTGAGGAAATTGACATAGGCCGACTTTTCATCCGACTCTATCCCAAAAACGTCGAGGTCATGGATCGCCGGATTGGCCACCATGGATTTGGCCTGGTATTTTTCGAGAAGTTCGAGTTTGTTTTTGAAATAATGCGCTTTTTCAAAAGCAAGGTTTTCGGCCGCTTCCTGCATGTTCTTTTTGAAATGCGTCTTGGCTACAGCAAGGTTTCCTTTGAGGATATGCTTGGCCTGTTCGATGTCTTTGAGGTAATCCGCTTCTGCCTGCAGGCCTTCACAGGGTCCGAGACAATTGCCGATATGATACTCGAGGCAGACTTTGTATTTTTTCTCTTTGACCTTGTAAGGACTCAAGTCCAGGCGGCAGGTGCGGATGGTAAAGATCCCGCGGATGAGTTCGAGGACATTGTTCATCCCTTTGACACTGGCAAAGGGTCCGAAGTACGTGCCTCTTCCCGTGATCATCCTCCGGGTGGGAAACAGGCGTGGAAAAGGCTCATTGGTCAGCAGGAGATAAGGATAGGTCTTATCGTCCTTGAGCATGATGTTGTACTTGGGTTGGATTTTTTTGATCAGGTTATTTTCCAGGAGCAAGGCATCGAATTCGCTGTCCACGATGGTGATTTCGATCTTTTGGATCTCTTTGACCATCCTTTTGGTCTTGTAGTTGAGCCCGAGGCTTTTGACAAAATAGCTGGCGACTCTTTTTTTCAGGCTTTTGGCCTTTCCCACATAGATCAGTTCATTTTCGGCATTGAAATACTTGTACACCCCCGGCAAATCCGGAAGGGAGTGATATTCTTCAACATGGTAAGAGGATGCCTGCATGGGTGCAAATATAAAAAAAACAGCCCCG
>NZ_CDSBKL010000640.1:0-1458 GCF_977115555.1 Aquiflexum sp. | reverse complement strand
AAAAAGACAAAAAAAAGCAGCTTTTCAGCTGCTTTTTTTGATTACAAATCCTTAAATCTTTTCAAGATTATTTTTTCTTAGGAAATCTGGCAGACTCACCCAACTGTTCTTCAATTCTTAGCAATTGATTGTATTTTGCCATCCTATCAGAACGGGAAGCAGAACCGGTTTTGATCTGTCCGCAATTTACAGCCACTGCCAAATCAGCAATTGTGGAATCTTCAGTTTCACCTGATCTATGAGACATCACCGCTGTAAATCCTGCATTATGGGCAAGGGAAATGGCATTCAGTGTTTCAGTAAGTGTTCCGATTTGATTTACTTTCACCAGAATAGAGTTGGCAGACTTTTCTTCAATACCTCTTTGAAGAAACTTCACATTGGTGACAAATAGATCATCACCAACCAACTGAACTCTGTCACCGATTTTTGCGGTCAACATAGCCCATCCTTGCCAATCTTCTTCTGCAAAGCCATCCTCAATGGAATCGATAGGATATTTTTCAGAAAGTTCAGTAAGGTATGCTACCTGCTCCTCACGGGTTCTTGTCTTTCCGGATTCTCCTTCAAATTTTTTGTAATCATATTTACCATCTTTGAAAAATTCTGAGGCTGCACAATCCAAAGCAATAGTCACATCCTCACCTGCTTTGTAGCCTGCATTTTTGATGGCATCAAGAATACATGCCAAAGCTTCTTCGGTTCCACCTGAGAAATTTGGAGCAAAACCACCTTCATCCCCTACCGCGGTACTAAGTCCTTTGTCATGAAGGATTTTCTTCAGATGGTGAAAAATTTCCGCACCCATTCTGATGGCTTCCGAAAAACTTGAAGCACCGACAGGCCTTACCATGAATTCTTGGAAAGCAATAGGAGCATCAGAATGCGAACCACCATTGATGATGTTTAGCATTGGTACAGGAAGAGTATTTGCATTTACGCCACCGATATAACGGTATAGTGGTTGACCTGATTCCATTGCTGCAGCTTTAGCTACTGCCAATGACACACCAAGGATTGCATTTGCTCCGAGTTTACTTTTGTTAGGGGTTCCGTCAAGACCAATCATGATTTCATCGATAAGGTTTTGCTCAAAAACATCCATACCTACCAACTCCGGAGCAATGATATCATTGACATTAGAAACGGCTTTCAAAACGCCTTTTCCTAGATATTTGCTTTTATCACCGTCACGGAGTTCAACGGCCTCATTGATTCCGGTCGAAGCGCCACTGGGAACTGCAGCCCTTCCGAATGCTCCATTTTCAGTGTACACATCTACTTCGACTGTTGGGTTTCCACGGGAATCTAAAATTTGTCTTGCATGAATCGATTGAATCAATGTCATAATGTTAAAGGTTTAAGAGTTTTAATTTTTATTGATTAAAGAGATAAAATCGTCAAATAGATACCTTGAATCGTGTGGTCCGGGAGAGGACTCAGGATCGTATTGTACAG
>NZ_CDSBKL010000639.1:0-1467 GCF_977115555.1 Aquiflexum sp. | reverse complement strand
TATGATGCTTCCAAAATTGTAGCAGTTACCGGTTCTGAAGCAAAAAATGCCGCTTATGCTAAAACCTTTATCGGTGCCTGTGTAGATACTTTGGTAAATGGAAATATTAAAAATGACCATATCAGGGTTGTATCAGGAAATGTCCTTACAGGCGAAAAAATAGCTCCAGACGGATATTTAGGTTATTACGCCAATCAGATCACCTTAATTCCCGAAGGGGATTATGAGGAGTTTTTGGGATGGCTAAAACCAAGTTCTACCAAATTGAGTTTTCATAAAGCTTTGGGCCTTCTTTCGTTCTTGAATAGAAGCAAGGAGTATGTAGTAGACACCAATGCCCATGGCGAGGAAAGACCATTTGTTGTGACCGGGGCTTTTGAAAAACTTCTTCCTATGGATATTCTTCCTACCTACCTGTTTAAGGCAATAGTTTCTGAAGATTTTGATGAGATGGAAGAGCTTGGACTTTATGAAGTGATCGAAGAAGATGTTGCGATTTGTGAATTTATCGATCCCTCCAAAAATGAATTGCAAAAACTGGTTAGAAATGGAATTGAATTATTAATGTATAGTTAACATATGAAGTTTTTACAAAATCTGTTCGATAATCTCAAACCAAACTTTGAAAAGGGAGGTAAATGGGAAAAATTTCACACATTATATGAAGGTCATAGGACAATTGCTTTTGCCCCTGACTTGACTACCGGTCCAAAAGGTGCCCAAATAAAGGACGCTGTGGATTTGAAAAGAGTGATGATTACAGTGGTGATTGCCATGGTACCAGCACTTTTATTCGGAATCCTCAATGTTGGACATCAGCACTTTTTGATGTCAGGTGAGGAAGCTAATTGGCTTGATAAGGCTGTAATCGGTGCAATCTCTGTATTACCAATTTTGATCGTTTCTTATGCTGTTGGATTGGGAACTGAGTTCACTTTCTGTGTGATTAGAAACCACCCCATCAGTGAGGGTTACCTTGTAACCGGGATGTTGATTGCGTTGGTAATGCCTCCTGCAATACCGTTGTGGCAGGTTGCTTTGGCTACGATTTTTGCGGTTGTGATCGGAAAAGAAGTATTTGGAGGGACAGGAATGAACATCTTGAACGTGGCCATGACTGCTAGAGCTTTCTTGTATTTTGCCTATCCTGCACAGATATCAGGTGATCAGGTTTGGACTTACATGGGAGATAAAGCGCCTGTAGATGGATTTTCCGGAGCTACTGCTTTAGCAGTGGCTTACAATGCCGGAGTAGAAGGTCAACCTGTTACACAGGCGTTGGCTGAACATAATACCGTGTTGGGGGATGGACTTTTCAGTTTCTCCAATTTATTTATGGGATGGATTCCTGGTTCTATTGGTGAAACTTCTACCCTAATGGCCTTAGTAGGAGCCGCTATATTGATAGGAACAGGTGTTGCGAGCTGGAAAATAATTGTCAGCGGTTTTGCAGGAGCTTATATCATG
>NZ_CDSBKL010000638.1:0-1474 GCF_977115555.1 Aquiflexum sp. | reverse complement strand
ATATGAGAAGCGAGAAACGAGATGTAAGAAGCGAGATGCAAGAGACTAGAAACAGCTTATCCTTGTCATTTCGAAGGAGGTACGACTGAGAAATCTTTGTCAGAAACAATAGGCGAGACTTGGATAATTCAGAATTATGAATTCAGAATTAATAATTTCAAACTCTCCATCCTACCTACTCCATACCTCGTACTTCCCAAAACTTAACTCCCCTGCTTCCTATATCCCAGTTCCATGCCAATTGAAAAACAGTCAAAACAGCGAATTAAGGCTGATTGGAGGGATAAATCCTAAAAATCACGGACATTATTGTTCGCTTGCGGTCGAAAATAGAATCCAAAAAAAAAGCAAGGCCGGGACAGCATCCTAACCTTGCTTTATATCAATAAACTAAAATACCTCTATGGAAAGAACGTTGTGGTTTATGAGGCAGGAAACCTTGGTTAGGATATTAGCTGTTTTCAGGGCCAAGAATGAATAGTTGGTTTAGCTTTCATAAAAACAAAAAGGGTTTTAATAGTTGGCTCCAAACTGATATCCTAAAAACATGCCAAACGCCAAATGTGGTCAAATGTGGACTTGGGGGCTGTTTTTGATTTCTACCTACATTAAATGCGAACAGTATTCGTCCAATAGCGGTCAAAACAATTACAGAGGAAGGGTGTTTTTTTGGTATATTGTTTTGGCTTCCCATATTTTCATATTCCATTAAACCATGAAAAAACTATTCCTTTCCTTCCTTTTTCTGTTTTCAATGTCTTTCCTTTTTGGTCAAAACCAAACCAAGACTGATGAAATCTACACCTACAAAACCCCTGACCGGGATGGAACAGGTAAAGTATATATGGGAAGGGAGATCTCTCAAGTGATGAACTTTATGGGAATGAGTTGGCTTGAGCGGTCCACACGTCCGCAGGAAGAATACACCGAATTGGCCATCAAAAACCTACCCATAGACAAAAAGAGCGTGGTGGCGGATATCGGTGCAGGATCGGGATATTACACTTTTAGGATTGCCAAAAAAGTACCTGAGGGTAAAGTCTATGCTGTCGAGATCCAGGATCCTGCCATCAAATACCTGAAGGAACGCAGCGAAGAACTCGGCTTTGACAATGTCATCACCATTAAGGGAACCGAGCAATCCCCTATGCTTCCTGACAATTCCATTGATTTGGCGATAATGGTGGATGTCTACCATGAGTTGCTGTATCCGCAGGAAGTATTGCAAAGCATCAAAAAATCCCTGAAACCAGGCGGTAAACTCCTGCTGATAGAATACCGTGGGGAAGATCCCGAGGTAGCCATCAAAAGACTCCACAAAATGACCGTAGACCAAGTCACCAAAGAACTTTCCGCCAATGGATTCAAATTGGTACAAAACGGTCAGTTTATGAGGATACAGCACTTTTTGGTTTTTGAGAAGAATTAAAGCTGTTATTTGGTTAATTGATTAACTGGTTAACTGATCAACAGG
>NZ_CDSBKL010000637.1:0-1518 GCF_977115555.1 Aquiflexum sp. | reverse complement strand
ATATTTCCACTAACCACAATCCAACCAATTATGATTAAAAATTACTTTATAACCGCTTGGAGAAATATCAAAAGACAGAAGTCCTTTTCTGCCATCAATATATTTGGTTTGGCGATGGGTTTGGCTTGTTGCCTGATTTTGTTGGCATTTGTCAGGCAGGAATTAAGCTATGACCATTTTCATTCTGATTCTGACAGGATTTTCAGAGTTGCACAAAAAGTCGATGGGAATGAAAACTGGGCCTGGACCGGCGGTGCAGTTGCACCGATGATGGTCAAGGAATTTGACCAAGTCGAGAAGGCAGTCAGGATTCACCGTACCAGTACCTACCTCAGACCTGCCGATGGGCCAAATCAGGGAGAGAGCTTTAGGGAAGAAAAATTCACTTTTGCGGATGAAGGTTTTTTTGAGGTTTTTGATTTTCCATTGTTGAGTGGCACAACAACAGGAGTTTTGGATGATCCATTTCAGATTTTGTTGACGGAAACCATGGCCAAAAAATACTTTGGTGATGCTGATCCGATTGGGAAAAGCTTGATTTCAACCGGGGATTTTGAATTTGTCGTGAAAGGCGTTTTGAAAGATTTACCCTCAAATACACACTTGGACTTTGATTTTATCACCTCGCTCAATTCCTTCAAAGCAACTGAAAGCTATCCACTAACTGCTGAATTTAGCAGTTTTTGGTGGCCGAATTGTTACACCTACGTCAAATTGAAAGACCCTTCCGATGTCCATTTTGTGAACAGCGGCACCTTAGAAGCTTCCAAAAAAGCAAGATCAGAGGAGGAAGCCAAAAAGTATGTGCCATTTTTACAACCAATAACGGAGATCCACTTGGACAATTCCTATCAAAGTGAACTGAGCCCAAGCACAGCAAAATCTACGGTTTACATTTTCTTGAGCATCGGAATTTTTATTTTGATTTTGGCCTGCATCAACTTCATCAACCTCTCCACAGCCCGTGCTATCAAGCGGATGAAAGAAATTGGGATCAGGAAAGTGACAGGTGCCAAAAAATCCCAATTGGTTTGGCAGTTTTTTACCGAATCATTCTTGGTCAATGTCTTGGCAATGGTTTTTGCCTTGTTGATTGTTGAAATCCTTTTGCCGGTATTCTCTGGATTGTTGCAGCAGGAGATCCCATTCAACATCCTTGTTGATAAGCAGGTTTGGATTTTTCTTGTGGTTACTTTGGCTCTTTCCACATTTTTATCAGGATTTTTTCCGGCTTTGTACCTCTCAGGTTTGAAGCCAAATCTGATTCTGAAAGGAACTACTTTTCATTCCAACAAGAGCGCCTTAAGACAAAGCTTGGTTGTGCTGCAGTTTGTGATGTCCGGGATTTTGGTGTTTTGCGCCACTGTGGCCTATTTCCAACAATCCTATATGCGCAAGGCTGATTTGGGTTTTGACAGGGAAAACATCCTATCCATATCAATGGGGGAAGTATCACGATCAAACAGGGAAAGCCTGACCAATGCATACAGGCAGTTTTCATTTGTTGAAAATGTCTTG
>NZ_CDSBKL010000636.1:0-1531 GCF_977115555.1 Aquiflexum sp. | reverse complement strand
CGGCACAAAGGCCCAAAAGAAGGAAAGTCATCATTCTTTCTGACATGCTTCAGGTCGGAAATACTGAAATCGTCTATACAGAAGTTGGCGAACTCCTGAACTTCCACCAAATCGACTTTCTGATCGGAGTCGGTGAAAATATAAAATTGTTCACCAAAAACTACCAAGGTAAATCGGTGTTTTTCCCAAATACAGAAGCATTGATGTCCCATATCTCCAAAGAGGATTTTGAGAATGACCTGATATTGGTGACAGGGGCAAGAAAATTCGGGTTTGAGGTAGTTGTCAACAGGCTACAACAAAGGATTCACGGTACGACTTTGGAAATCAACCTGAATGCGTTGACGCATAATTACAACTTTTACAAAACCCAAATCTTTCCATCCACCAAAGTTATGGTTATGGTCAAGGCTTTTGCCTATGGTGGCGGGGCCGCCGAAATCGCCAACCACTTGCAGCAGTTACGCGCAGATTACCTTGCTGTCGCCTATACTGATGAAGGGGTGGCTTTGAGGGAAGAAGGAATCCGATTGCCGATTATGGTTCTCAATCCGGTTCAGGAATCATTTATCCACTTAGAAAAATTCGATCTTGAGCCAGTGGTGTACAGCCTTGATTTCTTTAAGCAATTGGGAAAGTTTTGTCAAAACAGAAATATCCGCATGAAGATCCATTTGGACATGGACACAGGGATGCATAGACTCGGTTTTGAAAAAGAGCATATTCAAGAATTGATTTCAATGATTAATAGTTATCCACAATTGATCATTGAGAGCATATATACCCATCTAGTGGGTGCCGATGAGGAAATACACAGGGATTTTTCGTTGGAACAGCTTCGATCATTCCTTAGCATGTGTGACACCATCGGTGCAAGCTTAAGTTATAAACCGCTTCGACATGCATTGAATTCGGCCGGAATCATACAGTTTCCGGAGTATCAGATGGATATGGTGAGGTTGGGAATAGGGCTGTATGGGGTTGAAGTTTCCGGGAAATTTGAAACCCATCTCAAATCGATCAGCACCCTGAAAACTACTATTTCCCAAATCAAATCCGTCCCCAAAGGCCATAGCATCGGGTACAGCAGAAAAGGTATTATGGAAGAAGACGGGAAAATCGCAACTATCGCATTGGGCTATGCAGATGGCTATGACCGCAGGTTCAGCAATGGCAAAGGATTTGTCCTCATCCATGGGAAAAAGGCCCCTGTCATCGGCAATGTCTGCATGGATATGACCATGGTCAATATTACCGGAATAGAGGCCAATGAAGGAGACGAAGTGATTATTTATGGACCGGGGATTTCTTTGAAAGAACTATCCGAAAGGATCGGAACCATACCCTATGAATTGCTCACCAATATCAGCAGCAGGGTCAAGCGGGTTTATTATCTGGATTGAAGAAATTTAGTATTTCTTTTTTATCAAACCTTAGCCTCCATTGAAACCTAAATCAATTAATTCTTTTTTCTCCAAGCCTGATTTGGTATCTTTACATTATGTAAGCACTTGAATATCAAATTTGACCT
>NZ_CDSBKL010000635.1:0-1533 GCF_977115555.1 Aquiflexum sp. | reverse complement strand
CAACTTCGTTCTGAGGGCACATGTACTCGATATCCCTTTGGCTTAGAATTTTTGCAATTTCTTGATCTTTTTGGTTATGTCGGCCTTCGCTTTGCAAAAGACTAAACTTTTTCAAAGAACAAATGTCAATGCCGAGATTTTCTTCCCAGATCTGGGTCGTTTTATCAACAATGTAAATGTTTTGGTCAGACGGGATGAGTTCCACCATAGTTGTGATTACTGCATAAACCTCATTCTCCTTATTTTTGCAGCATGAAAAAAGGAGAATAAATGTGATGAGAGTTAGGCCTTTCATATCAGTCGCAAGCTTTAATTCCCTTAGGAGTGGCATTGCCGAAGTTAGAATTGTTGGCTTCCGCATTAAGGATACTCGAAATTCTGTATTTCGTCTCAGGGTGAAGTGAATCATAGACATCAGTGAATTGAAGACCTCCCCAAGCCATGTCCTTAAAATATTGGGACCCCAGCGTATTTACATTGTATCCGATGCTAGAAGCAAAGTGCTTTAATTCCTCTTCAATGTCATTAAGAAACTTGGTTTCAACAATCAACGCATGGTGGCCATCACCAAAGTCATTTTCATACTTTTCCAAGTAATTATTTAAAAGTACATTAAGATCACAATTTGAGGGATATTTTTCCTCAAAAATTAAATAGGCATGTAGCATTTCGTGCATTATCGTTCTTGCAAAAGAAAGGTCGGTGGCGTTAGCCAGATTTGCTGAGTTAAGAGTCACGATTGCAAACCCATTTGAAATCTGTGGAGCGGTACAGGCAGTTGCCAGGGGATTTGAGCATGTTCCGTACCTGAATTTCACATTATAGCTAATAGGGACGGGTTGGTTGTCATTAAATTTTTCAAAAATCCTGCGCAATTCATGCTGTGTTCCACCGATCAATCCCTGTAAAATTTCTTTGTGACAATCTGAAAGACCCCGCATGTCGATCTGTAGGACCAACGGTGCCGGAACGGGAGGCGGCGTATAATTCACAGTCACATAAGTTGGCGTAGTTCCCCCTACACCGCCATAGGTCCCTGATGGACTTGAAGTCGGTCCATACGTGTAAATCACAGGCGTTGGCTCTGAGGGAAGACTACCTCCTGAGCATTCAAATACAACGCCATACTCATAGTGTTCCGTGGTTAAGCCACCTGAGGTCACAGTGTAAGCCAAGTAAGTGACTTGGTAATACTGGCAAGTGACGTCAAAGTTCTTTCCAATTGTGGTTTTTTTTCTTCCGTTTTCCATTTCCTCTTTCAATCGTTGGAACA
Organism: Aquiflexum sp.; assembly: GCF_977115555.1. Classification (NCBI taxonomy): domain Bacteria; kingdom Pseudomonadati; phylum Bacteroidota; class Cytophagia; order Cytophagales; family Cyclobacteriaceae; genus Aquiflexum; species Aquiflexum sp. The sequence goes on along the minus strand of NZ_CDSBKL010000635.1, from coordinate 260 downwards.
CATGCTGGATTTCTCCGTCTTCAATTTTAAAAGCTACGAAAAAACGTTCATCATACGTCCAAATATCCACCAACCCTGACCAACCCACGGGTATGTTGTTGTAGTAAATTTCCTTAAATTCTACAATCGACTCTATGTTGTCGGGATAGTACCGTGCAATCAATGGATCAAATCTGCCCTTTTCGGGGTTTTCGATGAACATAAGGTTTTGGATGATAGCTTCTGAAGGGTCGGATATTTTGAGGCTGTCCTTGAGGTAG
>NZ_CDSBKL010000634.1:0-1540 GCF_977115555.1 Aquiflexum sp. | reverse complement strand
GCCTCCCTGTACATATTTCAAGTTGATGTTGTTTTCAAACCAGGCGATTTGGTCGTAAAACGTGTTGGTTTTTTTAAAAACTGTCCTGTCTTGTTCCTGAAGGTCATTTGGAATAAAAAGTCCGGTAGAGAGAAATGCATCGAAGGTAGGATCTCCCTTTCTCATGAGGTTAAAATCCCCCAAAGTCAGCAGACTATGGTTCCATGAGGCCATGTCTTTTGACCAATCCAAGATCCAGTCTGCTATCGCTTGGATCTCGCCAACCCGATCCTGTGATTTTGAGCCAAACAGGACATGGAGTGTCAATAATACAAAGGTGCTTTTACCTGCCTTGAAACTTACTCCATATGGAGTTCTGGCAAATTGCCGTTTCAGTGCATCCGATTGGATTTCTTTATTTTTCTCCAAAACTTCATCAGGAATGACGATCTCACAGGCAAGTCCGGACAATTTGACTTTGCGGGTATCAAATATGAAAGCCAATCTTTCATTGTTTCCTTTGGAACCTGCGGTCACATCAGTCATCAGAAAACTCCAATCAGACCCAAGGAGGTGCATGGTTTCTCTCAATCCTTTGAAATTTCCCCTTACTTCCTGTACAGCAATAATGTCAAACCTTTTGATGATCTCCACAATGCAAAGTAGTGCATGGGCATCCCTTTTGGGGCTGTCATTTTCACCTGATTCCCATTTCATGGTGAGGTCTCCAAACATCCGGATGTTCCATGTGCAAATCAGGACGTTCTTGTCCAATTTTTTTGCAGGTATGGTCATATCCAAAAAGCTTCTGAAATCTTCAAGTTCTTTTAGGATTTCTTTGGGAGGGGAAAATAGGTCGATTGACATCTTAAAGTGGAGAAAGAGTGGGAGGTATGATATGAAAATTGCAAAAGCTTATTATTTTTATCAAAACCCAATTTAAGCGATTATGAGCAATATTGAGAGCAAACCCAAATCCTTTTTGGACAGATTTTTGGATTTTATAGAAAAAGCAGGAAACAAACTGCCGGATCCGGCTATCCTGTTTTTGGTATTGATGCTTTTTACCTGGGTACTGTCGGCATTGCTTTCACCGATTGACTTTGGTGCAGTAGACCCGAGAAATGGGGGAGAACTCCGCATTCAGAACCTACTGACGGGAACTCAGTTTGCAGCTTTTTTTGCCAATATGACCGGCGTGTTTATCAACTTTCCGCCTTTGGGGGTTGTTTTGCTGGCTATGCTTGGAGTAGGAGTGGCAGAACATTCCGGATTTATCAATGCAGGTTTGAAATTTTTATTGGGAGTGACGCCTAAATCGCTGCTTACTCCAATTTTGGTTTTGGTTGCTATTGTCAGCCATACCGCTGCGGATGCAGGGTATGTTTTGGTGATTCCTCTGGGGGGTGTGATTTTCTATGCAGCCGGAAGACATCCCCTTGCAGGCATAGCAGCGGCCTTTGCGGGTGTTTCGGGAGGATTCAGTGCCAATTTCATTCCATCTAGCATTGATCCGCTAATCCAAAGTTTTACCCAATCCGCAGCTCAAATCATCGATCCG
>NZ_CDSBKL010000633.1:0-1545 GCF_977115555.1 Aquiflexum sp. | reverse complement strand
TCCTGCAAATCCCCCAAAAGGCGCTCAAATACATCTTGGCTGAAGTCCAAGACACCGTCTTCCGCTTTGAGTTTCTCCAGATTATTTTGGACTAGCAATCTCCGGTCTTCATATTGGCGGATCTCCGCATCGGTTTTGTCGGCATCCAAGGAATGATGGTATAAGGCCTGCAGATCGGATTCACTTTCAAATCTATGTGTCTTTTTCAGGGCTTCATATTGGCTTTCCAACTCGACAATTTTGACATTAGTCTTCTCTACCAAATCTTCAAAATTCTTGAGATTTGCAAGGTTGGTGGATTGCTTCGCCCGGGTTTCTTGGAGGACTTTCCGCTTGCCGTCCAGGTCTTGGATGGTTTTTTCGATGTCCTTCTGTACATTAGAAATGGCGTTTTCGATATAATCAGTGGATTTTTCAAAAAACGGTTTTGTGAATATAGGGTCTTTGATTTCGTCTTTTTTGGCGGCAACGGTACTGTGCAAGGCCACCTGCTTTTGTTCGGCGGCGCGGAGTTGCTGTTCTTCTTTTTCCAAAAGGAGTTTCCCTTCCTCTTGGCTTTTTCTCAAATCCCTGACCTCCTGTGCGAGTTGGTCTTTGTGTTTCAAGTCCAAATCAGTATCTCCGATCAACTTGGACAGACTCTCTTTGGAATGGATATTTTTTGACTTCAGACTGTCCATCAGGGAAGTCAATTGTAGCTTGGAGTCGGCAAGTTCTTTTTCCTTGGCGCCAATGTTTTGAAGGTGATTTTCCTGACGGATTTGTTGCTCGGAGAGCTGTTGGGATAGCTTGGAGGTTTTTTCCAAAAGAACTTTTGCATCTTCTATTTGACTGGAAATCCCATTCCATTCACTTTCTTCCTGACTTGCTCTGATCGGGTCAGGGTGCTCAATTGCACCGCAAAGCGGACACGCTTCCCCGTCCTGCAAAAGATGGACATGGGCAGCAAGACCTTTTTTGCTGAGTAGTTTCTCCTTGTTGAATTCAAGGTTTTGGATTTGCTTTTTTTGGTTTTCGATCCAACTTCCAAAGCTGTCAAACCTTGATGGAATCTGTTTTTTGATCTCTAATATGACTGTATCCAAACTTGTTGGCGTCTTCCTGAGCGAATGGAAATCTTCTGTCAACTTTGGCAATTGGCTTTCCAGGTTGGTCCAATCTTTTACTGCGCTTTTGAGATTGGAGATTTCGTCTGTATCCGGAAGTTTTATGCCTTCGATTTTGGATTCTTTTTCTTTGATCGCATTTTCGAGATCCTTTTGAGAATTTTTCAGGCCTTCGATATGCGGGCTGAGTGTTTCCACCTGTTTTTCGGCATCCTTCAAACCCGCCAATAGTCCTTGGATTTCGATCACCTTTTTGAGGTCACGGATTTTTGCTTCCCTATTTGGACGGTCGTCTGCTTTTATTTTGAGCTCCGCTTCTTGTTTTAACAGTTCAGAGACTCCCGTTTCATATTTTTTTTTGAAATCGACGCCCTCGCCTTCGAACCCCGCCCAGCACAACAACCCGCCCCCCCCTCTCCTATCCCTCCCTTTCCCCCCT
>NZ_CDSBKL010000632.1:0-1549 GCF_977115555.1 Aquiflexum sp. | reverse complement strand
CTTTTATGCAGATCTTGCAGTCAGCGAAATCCAAGCCACTGTGGACGAAGACAATCTCGCCAAAGTCAATTTCAGAGAACTCCTCAACAAAAGAATAGTCAAACTGCTCGGGATCGGTATCTTCCTTTCTTTCCTGCAACAGTGGAGCGGACTCAATGTGGTAATTTATTACGCTGCAGACATCTTTCAGGCTGCTGGATATAACCTCAAGCAGATGATGCTCAATATCGTGGTAATCGGAGGAGTGATGGTGGTTTCTGTATTCATTACCATTTTTACAGTAGACCGCTTTGGGAGAAAAAAACTTTTATTGACCGGAACATCGGCCATGGCCATCATTTACCTCTTTATCGGTTATACTTTTTACATCGGTCAAGGCGGCTGGCAGGTAGTTATCCTTGTTCTTGCCAATGTGATGTTTTATTCCTTTACCCTTGCCCCACTGCTTTGGGTGGTATTGTCGGAAATATTCCCAACAAGAATCCGTGGGGCAGCGATTTCCATTGCAGCATTAGCACATTGGGTAGGGAATTTTACGCTGACCTATTCTTTTCCCACGATCAAAGAAAACCTCGGTTGGGCAAATAACTTTTGGCTGTATGGTGCCATCTGTGCCTTTGGTTTTGTGGTGATTTTTCTTGTATTGCCTGAGACAAAAGGCAAAACTTTGGAACAGATCGAAAAGGAATTAATGGGATAAAAGTGAAGTTTATCTTTATTCAACTTAGAAGGTGAATCAGATTTGGCAAAGCTGAAAAATCAAAAAGATATCAGGTTCCAAATCAAATCAAAGGTTTCTTCCATCACCTGTTCTGCTTCTGTAGGAGAAAAAGTCTTATCAGAAAGGTATTTGTGGACACCAAAAGTATGGCCACTGACTATGGCATAAATCAAGTTTACATCCTTGGCTTTGAGCATGCCCTCATTGATTCCATTTTGGAGAAGGGAAAGCAAGGGTCGGGTATGGATATCCATTTCTTCTTTGACAATACTCCTCGCGTAAGGTGAATTGTTGAACTGCTCGAGGAAGGTAAACTCAGGCTGATGATCCAAGGCCCAAGTCAGGGAAGTCTTATAGAATCCCCTCAAAATCTCCTTCAATTCCATTTCTTCAGAGATGCTCTCTGCCACACATCCTCCCATCTTTGTCTTAAGATCAATATAAAGCGCCTTTACCAAGTCATCTTTGGTAGGAAAAAAGTAAAACAAAGTCCCGTTGGCAACACCGGCTTCTTTGGCGATTTTGCTTGTCGGGGTATCATGAAACCCAAACTCCACAAAAAGCCGGAGGGCAGCATCGAGAATAAGTTGTTTTTTGTCCACTGGATGGTTATTGGGTTATTGGTTATTTGATTAACTGGTTATTTGATTAACTGATATTTGGATAATGAAAATGTCGTTCGATTATGGAATCTGTGGACTGTTGACTATGGACTGAACACTATTTCACCTTCCTCCACCAAAGCGTAAACTGCTGCGTGCTGTCTTTGAGGTGGACCTGCTCGCCTATCATCGGCGTGATGATGTTCAAATTCTCTGATTCATTGTT
>NZ_CDSBKL010000631.1:0-1553 GCF_977115555.1 Aquiflexum sp. | reverse complement strand
GGCCGACTGAAGAAGCAATTGCTCCGGATTTCAATCCGAAGTTTTTGATAAAAGAAATGGCAGGCATTGCCTCTTTGTAACGGTTGACTACCGTCAATTTTAGAATATCAGTTAGGGGGTTTGATTCGGCAAAGCCATTCTCTACAAGAATTTCACCTTGGATTTCAGGAGTGATAAGTTGTCCGTCCAAAGCGCTGATTACTCGGACTTTGTTTCCTTTTGCCAATAATTTAAAATTTTCAACAGACTTTAATCCTGTATTGAAGTTGTTGATAATTGGGTTTTGGATCCTTTGGATCAAAGTTTTTCCCTCTTCGGCGACCAACTGTCCATCGATATATGTCTGAAGGACTTTGAAATCCCTAAGGTCTTTGACTACAATAAAATCTGCTGGATCGCCTATCTGCAATTGCCCTACATCCATGCCGTAATGCTGTACAGGCGTGATGCATGCTGCTTTTAAAACATCAAAGACATTCTTTCCTTTGGCTACTGCCCGCATGACAAGCTCATTGATATGGCTGATGGCGAGGTTATCCGGATGCTTATCGTCCGAACAAAACATCACCATGTCAGGATAGTCATCGATGATATCAATCAGTGCATCAAAGTTTTTGGCAGCACTGCCTTCACGGATGGAGATTTTCATCCCCAATTTCACCTTATCTAAGGCTTCTTCCAAAGTAAAGCATTCGTGGTCTGTGGTAATGCCGGCGGATGCATATTGGGCAGCAACTTCCCCTCTCAATCCGGGAGCATGGCCATCGACAGGCTTGCCGTATTTCTTCGCAAGGGCAATTTTTTCCATGACAATAGGGTCTCTGTGGACCGTTCCCGGCCAATTCATCATCTCTGCGAGATAGCTGATTTCTTTTCTTTCCAAGAGATCATTGATGTCTTTAACACTTATTTCTGCACCGGCAGTTTCAAATGGAGTGGCCGGAACGCAGGATGGTGCTCCAAAATAAAATTTGAAAGGAACCTGTTTTCCATTGTCAATCATATAATTTATACCTTCTATGCCACAGACATTTGCTATTTCGTGGGGATCAGATACGGTGGCAACAGTACCGTGGGGAACTGCCAATCTTGCAAATTCTGAAGGGACGAGCATAGAGGACTCTATATGGACATGGGCATCTATGAAACCCGGAAGGATAAAGAGGAGGTTTTTGTCTTCGATGACTTTTCGGATAGAAACGATCCTGCCTTTTTCGACTGCAACTTCTGCTGAAAAAATTTCACGGTTGGGAATGTCAACAAGCTGTCCTAAGACACTAAAATAACCCATGATGGAATGATTTTGAAAGATTGAAAATAAATGTTTACAGTAAAATGGAATATCCTTACCAAGTTTTGTAATACATACATAATGGAAAGGAAATAGATTTAAAACTACTATATTTGCGCCTGAAATTAAAAAAAGCCAAGGCTACTTTTATTTAATGCAGAAAATTGTAATCGCAATTGACGGATATTCGGGATGTGGCAAAAGTTCTACTGCCAAGTCAGTAGCCCAGATTTTGGGGTATACCTACATCGATTCCGGAGCC
>NZ_CDSBKL010000630.1:0-1554 GCF_977115555.1 Aquiflexum sp. | reverse complement strand
TGGGTTTTTAAATAATTACGAAACCCATCTGCCATCGGCTCGAGCAACCCAAAAGGTGTGACATCAGTCTGCGCTGCAGAAGCGTCCATCCTGCTTGTCCTTTCCGGAAAAAACCAAACCGTTCCATTCATTACCTGCGATGAGATGTTGGCTTACAACCAAGACAAGAATTTAAGTCTGTGGGAATTGGCTGTCAGGTATGAAAGTATCCGGGGAAATATTACCTCCGTGGAAGTGCTTGCCAAAATGGAGCAAATCCGCCTTTTCCTCAAAAATGCGGTGAAAACCGGTTTGAAAGGAACACAATTCGAAGACCGGATTTTAGGGCCGCAATCTGTGAAATTCAAATCCATAATGGAGGACAAAAAACTGATCAGGGGGATGTTCTGAACCGGATCATCATGTATGTGTCAGCGATCATGGAAGTCAAAAGTTTCATGGGTGTGATCGTCGCCGCACCAACTGCGGGTTCTTGCGGAGCAATGCCCGGGGCTGTTTTGGGAGTAGCGGATTCTTTGGAACTTTCAGACGAGGAGACCATCCAAGCCTTGATGATTGCTGGTTTGATCGGGGTATTCATTGCTGCACATTCTACTTTTGCGGCGGAAGTAGGCGGCTGTCAAGCCGAATGCGGTTCCGGTGCCACAATGGCTGCTGCAGCAATTGTCCACTTGGCCGGTGGTAATTTAAACCAAAGCATTTCTGCTGCTTCAATGGCCTTACAGAGTTCTTTGGGAATGATCTGCGACCCGATTGGAAACAGAGTAGAAGCTCCTTGTCTCAACAGAAATGTGATGGCCGCTTCCAATGCGCTCTCCTGTGCCAATATGGCATTGGCAGATTATGACCATCTTATCCCTTTGGATGAAGTCATCGAGACCATGTATGAGGTGGGGAAAAGTATACCGAATAATCTGAGATGCACCAATCTGGGAGGATTGTCCATCACCAAGACCGCCAAAGAAATCGAAGCTAGATTGACGCAGAAGTATTTTTATAAGAATTGTTGATCTGGTCAAAAAAGGGGGAAATCAAAATTCAATTTAGAATAGAAGGGTTATATATAGAAAAAACTTAGGAATGGATTCATTTTGTCACTAATGTCCATTCATTCCAAGTGTCAAAATTTCTCTTTATTAGGTGAGGACTATATAAAACTGCGGCTATTCCAATAAAGACTGCACTGACCTCAAGTAAACTTTTTGCATCTTCCGGTGTATCTGTTAATAATAAAATTGGAGAGGTAATTAATCCAATAATCCCTATGTATCCGAAAATAGATGCACCAACAGCATCCCTGTTCATTAATTTATTTGTCACTTGACTGACAGACTTAATTTGAATGGTGACGATTTCAGACTCTTCGTGTCGGCTGTAGGTTGATATTTCAAATAAACTGTCTGTCGAAGATATTATTCGTCCTGTTACAAAAGTCGAATCAGATATTTTAAAAGTTAAAATGCTTTTACTTTTTATTTTTTTTAAATGGCCATTTTCATTGTTTCTTAAATAAACACTTTTTTGGGCAAGTGTCAGAAATATTGGAATCAGCAT
>NZ_CDSBKL010000629.1:0-1556 GCF_977115555.1 Aquiflexum sp. | reverse complement strand
TTTGGCGGATTATGGAAAAATCGCCTCAACCCAACAGGATATCCTTGACGTATTGAATTACATCGCCAAAGACCCTGTCTGCAACCACCTTGAAATAGAGACTTACACTTGGGAAGTATTGCCGGAAAGCATCAACCTTGATCTCGGAGGATCGATCATCCGGGAACTGCAGTGGGTCATACAAAACAGCAGCAACCCATGAAAAAAACAGTAGTCATAGATATCGTCGCTTTGTCCGGTCGGGTGATCGGCGAGCATACCCCATTTTTGAGAGATTGGATCGCAAAAGGTCAAAGCGCCACCATCGAGCCGGTTCTTCCTGCGGTTACCTGTTCGGCTCAATCTGTCTACCTGACAGGAAAATGGCCTTCCGAAAACGGCATCGTCGGTAACGGTTGGTATTTCAGGGATGAGTGCGAAATCAAGTTTTGGAGGCAATCAAACCACTTGGTTCAATCCGAAAAAATCTGGGACAAAGCCAAAAAAATCAATCCTGAATTTACGGTTTCCAACATGTTTTGGTGGTACAACATGTACTCCAATGCGGATTATCAGGTCACTCCAAGACCGCTTTATCCTTCCAACGGTTTGAAATTACCGGATTGCCACAGCCATCCAATGGATCTGAGGGACAGGTTACAAAAAGAATTGGGACAGTTTCCGCTGTTTTCCTTTTGGGGACCAAATGCCAATATCGCCTCCACCAAATGGATTGCCGAAGCTTCTAAAAAAGTGGACGAATGGCACAATCCAACGCTGACGCTAATCTATTTGCCACATTTGGATTATAAGCTGCAACAGTGCGGCATTGATTTTTCAAAAATCGGAAAAGGACTGAACGAGATCGATGAAGTTGCCAAAGACCTCATCGGCTACTATGAAAAACAGGGAGCAAAGGTGATCTTACTCTCCGAATACGGCATCACCTCTGTCAACCACCCGATCCATATCAACAGGATTTTGAGAGAAAAAGGCTACATCGCTGTCAAAAATGAATTGGGATTGGAGACTTTGGATGCCGGAACATCCAAGGCATTTTCGGTTTCTGACCACCAATTGGCACATATTTATATCAAAGACAAAAAGGATATTCCTGCCGTAAAATCATTGTTAGAAAATACGCCAGGTATTGAGATAGTCTTGGATGAGGAAGGAAAAAAGGCTTATTACCTTGACCACGAAAGGTCTGGAGAATTGGTCGCAGTGGCGGACAAGGATTCCTGGTTTACCTATTATTTTTGGCTGGATGATGCCAAAGCACCGGATTATGCCCGCTGTGTGCACATCCACCGCAAGCCGGGTTATGATCCTGTAGAGATGTTTGCCGACCCAAAAATTAAGATGCTGAAAGCCACTGTCGGACTAAAAATTCTGAAGAAAAAACTTGGTTTCAGGTACCTGATGGACATCATTCCTTTGGATGCCACATTGGTCAAAGGTTCCCATGGAGCGATTCCTAAGGACAGCTTAGACCATCCTGTTTTCATCAGCCAAGATCCTGCTTTGAATTCCAAAGAAAAACTCTCCTCAATCGAAATCCAGGATTTGATTTTGAA
>NZ_CDSBKL010000628.1:0-1563 GCF_977115555.1 Aquiflexum sp. | reverse complement strand
AGCGATAGACCAAAGCCTGCTTGGGTACGACGATGCTGTTGTTTTGAGGGGCGCGTATAAGGGCCCGGGCATTCATGCCGGGAAGCAATCCCTTTGTGCCGTTTACTTGGATACTGACCTGCACGAGGCCGTTTTCATCCACTTTGGGATTGATACTCCTGACCGAACCGCTGATACCTTCTCCTCCACCGACAGGAAGGATTTCTGCCTTTTGACCGAGGGAAATAAGGTTGATGTCGGATTCTAGGACTTTTACTTTGAGTTCGAGTGCAGCCGTATTGATGACTTCTAGCATTTCATCACCTGACTTGACGAGGCTTCCACGCTTGGACTTGAGGTCAGCTACCCTTCCTGATATCGGTGATTTGATTACCGTCTTGTCAAGGTCCATCTGTGCTTCCTTGACGCCTATCTCTGCTGAAAAAAGTCCGCTCTTGGACTTGAGCTGCTCCTGCACCTGCGCGATTTTATCAGTATCACCACTGTTCATGATACTTTCAAAGCTCAGGATTTCAGACTTATAATTTACCTCAGCATTCTTGAGCTCGATATGGGCTTTCTCAAGGTTCAGGAGACTTTCCGTCTGATCGAGGCGGGCGAGGATTTTGCCTTTTTCGACAAAGTCACCTTCCTTCACTGTAAGTTCTATGAGGTATCCCGGCCGCTCGGCAATGATTTTGACCTGCTCTGCGGCTTCGATTTTGCCGGAGGCATTGATCAGGTAATCAAAGGTCCGCTTCTCGGCTTTGGCTATCCGGACAGGAGTAGCAGCCACTTCGCCACGGAAGGCTTCCAAGGGTTGATCCTGACTTTCGGCTTTTTCCTCCTTGCAGGAAAAAGAAACCATCAGTAAAAAAGCAAATAAAAACAGATGGACAAAACGCATATTACTTGTGGTTATTGAATAGGATTACAATAAACTAAGTTATTAAACAAATTCAAAAGGATAGATGTTAAAAAGTTTGAAAATGAAAAGTAGAAAAACAAAAATCAGTCCTTGAATGAATAGATAAACAATATGGGATTATCATCAAGATCAATCCCAAATTTTGAAGAAAATCCCAAATAGAGGTTTTCGTTCTGATTTTTGAACCGATGGAAATCCGCCAAATCAGCCGGATGTAGCGCCCAAATAAAATAATTCGCATTTACATTAGAAGGAGGTATGCCATTGATGTCAGGGGAAATCCTGTCCATATCATTTATAATTCTTTTAATCATTTTAACCCCGCCTCTTTCCTTCTCCCAAAGTGCCAATTTGAACTCCGAACCTTTACTTACTGAGAAAAGGGTGTGTTTTTTTGAATCAATCATTTCATCCCCAAGTGCATATTTCCCACTCGCCCAAAATTCCTGACTGAATTCAAATGCTTCATAGATTCTTGCAGGATCTGGCTCAAATTCCATAGAAGAAAACGAAAACATATACTGTTTGCTTACCCTGTCTTCCTCAATTTTAAGCAATCGGTTATGGTTTCTTTCTTTGTAAAAAAACCCCTTACCATCATGCGATTCATAAAAATAATGCGATTTTTTACCATTGATGATCCTGAAATCTCCTTC
>NZ_CDSBKL010000627.1:0-1567 GCF_977115555.1 Aquiflexum sp. | reverse complement strand
CAATCATTATTTCCATCTGTCTGTGTTTCTTTTTTTTATGGCCTTTGCCACTCATTTCCAAGCCGATGCGCAGGGCATCTACACCGCTCGAGGCTATTGGGAAGAATCCAACAAAGAAACTTACCGGATTATCAAACAAAAAAGCAATACGGGCATCGTCCTGTCAGCTGACGAAACCTCTTACCTCAAAGATTATGAAACCTACCTTGCCAATTATTTCTCGAGGCTTTCGGATGATGAAAGGTCGGTTTATGAAAAAATGAAATCCCAATGGGACAGGGAGATATTTGGACCTCAACAAACGGCCGTAGTCGAAGAAGAATTTGAATGGAGAGGGAGAGATTATGCCACAAATATTTTTTATGGAGCCTATTATGGCGCCAGTTTGGTAGGCGTTACTGAAATCAGCAGTGCTGCTGCAGTCGGAATCCCCCTATTGACAGGAGGACTTTGGGCATTGGGACCGGTCATTAATCCAAAAAAATATGAAAACATCACCCGTCCTGTCATCAGGGCAAGTAATACCGGAAAGTTTCTTGGTCTGATTTATGGTGGATCCCTGGCACTGATGATCGGTGGAGAAGAAGACTATACGGGACAATTGGCCTTGGGGCTTTCCACATTGGGAAGTATCGCATTGGGAGAAGTGGGTTTTAAGCTACAGAAATCCAGAAATTTTTCTGAAGGACATATTGAATTGGTCAGACATTACGGCACGATAGGTCCTTGGCTTGCCGCAGCATCACTGGGGGCTGCCGGATCAGAAAACTTAAATCTCTATGGTGCTGCCTTTTTGGCGGGAGGTGTAGGAGGAATCCTTGTGGCTAATAAAGTCTCCCAAAAATATGATTATACCAAAGGTGATGTCGATAACATTTCGGCCATGACCCTTGCTACCACTGGTGTCGGTTTCGCCATAGCAGCTGAAGTATTGCAAGATGATGCATCAAGTGCTATTTTGCTTATTCCAGCAGCAGGAACTGTCATTGGTACTATGCTAGCCCAAAAAGCTGTAAAAGGTGTTTACCTCAACAAAAGACAAGGAAGTACCATCGCACTTTCTACCGGTGGGGCAGCCTTGGTTGGGCTTGGCATTGCTGCGATCTTTGAAACAGAATCCCCTACCCTTTGGGTAGGTATCCCTTCGGTATTTGCTTTGGCAACACAGCAGATTCTTTTCAATAAGTATAAAAAAGACAACCTTGCCGGAAATCTCCTGAGCAAAATCAACAAAGACAAGCCCTACAAATTCTCCATGAAAGTGACGCCGGAAAACTATTTTGTCAACCAAAGAATGCTTGTTCCTTCAGGCATTATCGGTCCAAATTCCAATGTTTCAAATCCATTGGTCAACCTGAAGCTGGCATTCTAGGGATTATTCTTCCCTGCTCAGGGTTCTAAACAGAATTTTTAAAAAGTCAAAAAAGCCGCAATCTTTAAAATTTTCAAGGAATCAATTGAAAATTTCCAACGGTTGCGGCTTAATCATTTTTTTTTTGAAAATTCCCCAAACCCAATTTTCAAAAAAATTTTTTCGTTCCAATAATTAACAGAAATAAGCCTACTT
>NZ_CDSBKL010000626.1:0-1584 GCF_977115555.1 Aquiflexum sp. | reverse complement strand
AGCGGCATCTATGGAATGCTCCGTGACAAAGGTAATTTCAACAAAACAATAAGGGTTTTGCTTTAACCATAGCAGCGTCGCAGCAAGATCATCAAAGGTTTTTCTATACAACGGCCTTCCTTTTTCCAAACCCACAGCCTTGTAGCTGACGGCTGTTCCCGGTTCAGCTTCAATGAGGATGACCTGTTTTTGTTGCTCGGCTTCGCTGAAGGAGTAGGCGAGGGGAGAACTTGAATAGACCACCGGAAAGGGATTTTTGCCCACCGCATGGTAGCGGTGCAGATGTCCCAAAGCCGCATATTGGATCTGGTTTGGGATATTGTGGGTAAAGAGCGCCTGCGTGCCACCGACATGGAGGATGGGCCGCTCGGATTCCGGTTCCGGTTCGACAGGACCACCTTCTTTCATAAAAAAGAAATGACCCATATAGAGATTTACTCCTTTGTCATCGCAGTAAGTGTCTGCAATTTTCCCCCATTTATTAGCCAACACTTCCCTAAACTCCGCTTCCCTGTCTCCTTCTCCCAAGTAGGTTTTGAGCAAAACTTCATTGGCATAAGGGGCAAGGATGATCCTGATGGGAAATCCGTATTGGGGGATTTTGATTTCTACAAATCCGGGTCCGCTTTGGGTGACTTCGATTCCGTTGTCTAATTTTCCTGTGGGAATGACGCTGTCATACCTGCTGTAGAAAAAGATGCCCATTTCTCTCGCCAAAGGATCCGGGGCTTCGACAAACTGCGTGCTGTCATGGTTGCCGGAGATGGCGATAACAGGTCTCTGTCCGTCTTTGGAGAGTTTTTTGAGGGTTTTGTATAGGAGTTCAACTGCCTCGTGGTTGGGATTGAACGTGTCAAAAATATCTCCTGCAAGCAGGACCAAATCCACTTCTTCACGGTCGGCGATCTGGATGATTTCTTCCAAGACGAGCTTTTGCTCTTCCAACCTGGAAAATTCCTGAAGTCTTTTTCCCAAATGCCAATCCGCTGTATGGAGTATTTTCATAGTTTAAAAATAAGAAGACTTTTTTAATCGGGCTTATTTTTTTAGTCTCTTGATCATTTCCACCATTTCGTCCGGAGCAATGGCGGGAATAGGGGATTTTTTGAAGTCCCTGAGATTTCGGGTCACGATGTAATCCATGCCGCCTGTGGACTCAGCATTATAAATCTGAAGTGCATCCTCAAAATCACTAAAATCAGATAAAAGCGCTTTTTTTAACTGTGCCTTGGTGACATCAATCAACGCTACCAACTCTGTCAATTCCAAGAGTTTTGCCCTCAGCTCCTTTTCATCTGAATATTTTTTGAGAATATAGTAGGTGGTAGCAAATGCATGGGTGGAACTGTAGAGCAATATTTTGTCTGTTCCCAAAAGAAAGATTTCGGTTGCATGCTTTGTAAATGCGCCTCTATCGGTCAAAAAATCTACAAGGATATTGGTGTCTAAAAATATTTTCATTTGAGATGTTTTTCTTCATAGTATTCTCTCAGGATTTTTTCTTCTTCAAAATCGCCCGGGATCTGGATTTTGCCGGAAAGCTTCATTATTTTATCCTTTTGGGAATTTTCAGGATGATGCTCT
>NZ_CDSBKL010000625.1:0-1584 GCF_977115555.1 Aquiflexum sp. | reverse complement strand
CTTGACCAAGTTTTACCGCATTTTGAACTTTTGAAAGTCAAAAAAGGGACACATTTGTTGAGGCAGGATGAAATTTGCAGATACGTTTATTTTATTGTCAAAGGATGTTTGCAGGTATATGTACTTGACAAAAGCGGCAATGAATCCACGCGTTCATTTTACTTTGAAAACAGTTGGGTCACTGATATCTTCGGCTTTCAAAATCAAACCCCTTCATCAGAATTCATCAAAAGCGTCGAACATTGCCAATTACTCCGGATTCATTATGAACCTTTCAAACTGCTGTGTAGAGAAGTTCCGCAGTTTGATGCGCTATACAAACAAATTCTTGAAGCTTCCTATAACAACACTGTTTATAGGGTAAATTCCCTGACTTCACTCAACGCACTGGAGCGGATCCAATGGCTGATGGAGACAAAACCGCTGATTATGTCAAGGCTCTCCAGTAAGCTGATTGCATCGTATATAGGTATTTCTCCGGAAACACTCACCCGATTAAAATCCAAACTCTAAAGTCTTGACATTTGTCAAGAGTCAAGTGCTTCCCATTTTAGAATTTTGAGTACAAAACACAAAAATCTAAAAAAAATGAAGGAGTACTTATTATTGTTTTGGAACGAATCAGGCGATGGTCAATACCAAATCGACCCTGAAAAAATGAAAGAAGGAATGGAAGCATGGCAAGCCTGGATTGGAAATATCGCAATGCAGGGAAAGCTTATTTCCACAAAGCCCATTCATTGGGCGGGGATTCAGGTTGGCAATGCCACTCAGAAGGAATGCCCGGTAATCGCCGAAAAAATCATGGTTACAGGCTATCTGATTTGTAAATCAAACAACATCAATGAAGTTGTGGGATGGTCAAAAACCTGTCCCATTCTACAGAGTCCTACAGGGTTTACAGAGATCAGAGAAGTATTACCTTTTGATTTATGATGCTATGGAGAAGATTTTAAACATCGGACGCTATTTATTTCCATTATCATTCCTCCTGTATGTAGGCTTGCATTTTGGTAAACCGG
This sequence comes from Aquiflexum sp., assembly GCF_977115555.1. Lineage (NCBI taxonomy): Bacteria > Pseudomonadati > Bacteroidota > Cytophagia > Cytophagales > Cyclobacteriaceae > Aquiflexum > Aquiflexum sp. The sequence goes on along the minus strand of NZ_CDSBKL010000625.1, from coordinate 562 downwards.
AAGTCGGAGCAGCTTTTGTACCTGAATTTATTCCGTTTCCTCTATTTTGGAATTACTTTACTGCTCTCTGTATTATCGCATTTATTTTAAGTGCAGTATTCAGGAAGTATGACAAGCTTGCCTATGTTTCGATGGCTATCTATGTCTTCTTGATGGCTATTTTGGTTCATTTTCCAAAAGCAGGCAGCGATGAATTGGAAATGATTAATGGATTTAGGAATATTATGCTGATTGGTGCTTTGTTGGGCTTTGCTAAGTACGTGGCATCCGACAAAAGAATAGTTGGGTAAAAGTAAAAGGAAAACCCTCCTCGGTGTAGAATTACGATTGATGGTGGACTCGGTGGGATTTGTAATCCCACTCACCTATTCTTCCAATTTGCAATTGGATTCAAGAAAGAAAGCTCATTCTTGGTTATTTGAACTACTAAAAGGTCTTGCGCCATCGTCATTCTAACCCATAAACTAAATGTTAGGCTTTTCCCGTTTCTTGAATTTTTTCAAATATCTACTTTTTCCACAGTGTTTTTTTCATCCCTAAAAGCCGGATATAAGGATAAGAT
>NZ_CDSBKL010000624.1:0-1586 GCF_977115555.1 Aquiflexum sp. | reverse complement strand
CGGTTGTCAGGCAAGCGGCATTGCAGCTGTAATTGACCCAAAAAGAGACGTAGACACTTACCTCAACATTGCCAAAGCAAATAATTTTAAAATCACCCATATCCTGGAAACGCACATCCACGCCGATTTCCTGAGCGGTTCTAGGGAACTTGCAGCATTGACAGGAGCCGAAATGTACCTTTCTGACGAAGGAGATGAAAACTGGAAATATGAATTTCCGCACAACAAAATCAAGCACGGAGACATCATCAAATTAGGAAACATCACCTTTGAAGTGCTCCATACCCCGGGTCATACTCCCGAATCCGTCAGCTTTCTATTGACTGACAAGCCTGCCACAAACGCACCTGCCATGCTCTTTACAGGAGATTTCGTGTTTGTAGGTGATGTGGGAAGACCTGATTTGTTGGAACAGGCTGCAGGAATCAAAGGAACCCAGGACATTGGAGCAGCACAGATGTATGATTCCTTGAAGTCATTTGCCAAACTTCAAGAATATATTCAAGTTTGGCCCGGTCACGGTGCAGGTTCGGCCTGCGGCAAAGCCTTGGGTGCAGTACCGATGACAACTGTCGGCTATGAAAAAATCAGAAACTGGGCATTGAACCTTTTGGATGACAAAGCAGCATTTGCAAAAGAACTCCTTGCTGACCAGCCTGAACCACCAAAGTACTTCGCGATGATGAAGAAGCTTAACAAGGTGGACAGAAAGCTATTGACCCAAGTACCAAAGATCAAAAACCTGTCCAAGGACGAATTCGCGAAAACCAAGAAAGAAGGTCTGAAAATCATAGATGCCAGACCTTGGGAAGAATATGCAAAAGGATTCCTAAAAGGTACCCTTAGCATCAGCAACAACAACTCTTTCTCCACTTGGATGGGTTGGTACCTGAACTACGAAGAGTCTTTTGTATTGATAGCTACAGAAGCTGAAATCGAAGACCTGACCAGGAAATTGATGAGAATCGGTTTGGACAACATCCTCGGATTTATCACTCCTGATCAATTGGCTTCCTTCGAAGCAGGAAATCTGGAAAACTACAATCCTATCGACAAAGAAACTGCCAAAGCCAAATTTGAAAAAGGAAACGTGCAGGTAGTCGATGTCAGAGGGGTAGCGGAATACAAAAAAGGAAAAATCGATTCTTCAGATAACCTGTTTGTAGGTAAACTCAACCTGAACCTGGACAAAGTATCCAAAGACAAACCTGTCATTATCCACTGCCAGGGCGGTGCAAGGGCAGCTATCGCCTACTCTATATTGAGAGCCAATGGATTTGACAATATCTTGAACTACTCAGGCGGCTATAACGACTGGACGGCTTAAGCACATTTGATTCCCAAAACCATCAAGGAGGACTGAAAAGTCCTCTTTTTTTTTGGTGTTTTTTCCCGCAAAGTCAGAAGCCGCAAAGGAAAATGCTTGACCTTTCAATATAGCATACATTGCGACCCATTGCGAAACCTTCGGATCCACTGCAGTTAAAGAATTATTATCTCATGCAGAGGATAAGAATGTTTATGAAGACCCAAACATGGGCAGAGAGGTTTTCTGCGTCATTATGCGATATCTGTAGGAGAAAAAA
>NZ_CDSBKL010000623.1:0-1586 GCF_977115555.1 Aquiflexum sp. | reverse complement strand
GTGACTACCGGTAAATCCAAGTCGTTTCCTTCAGTTCTTTTCTTGACTTCCATCACCTCAAATGCCACCATTCCAAGATTTGCACCTTGAAGATTACCCTCCAAAGGAGAATAATTGACATTAATATCGCTGTCATATACCACTGCCAAAACTTTAATACCTTTAAGCATTTCTATACCTTCAGCCCTTAAGGGAGTCACAAGAGGAATTTCATTCAAAAGAACTTCGCTGTCACCGTCTATATTGGGAGCTCCTAAGCCCGGACCGGTAGTCAAATAATTCATTGCACCATTATCGGTGGGGCCTGCATTAACCCATCTATTGGGGATGTTTTTCAATGCAAACCAACCTTCATTACCCACCTGGCCAGTATACAAGTCAATTGTTTTACCTACATTTTCTTTGAAATATTTAAGCTGAGATCTTTGTCCCACAGCGGCAATCTGATCATTGACATCTGATTCTGAAAAACCATTAGGTCCAATGCCATTATCAATGCTGCTTTCATCTAAAGCCATGAGTACTATATAATCTTCAAATACAGGACTGAGATTTTCAGTCTCCGAACCTGGCATACATGAACCTATCCAAATGAAAATCAATAAAATATTGAAACTTATTCTTTTACTCATGGCTAAATGGATTATAAAAGTTTGGAGATATTTCATATCAAATAATATGCCAATGAGTTAACTTTAAATAATTAAAGTTTTACTTTAATTACCTTTGGTGTTTTGCGAGATATTCAGAAGGAGAAAAACCCATTGAAGACTTGAACTGCCTATTAAAATTTGAAAGGTTGTTGAACCCAGATTCATACCCAATCTCAGAAATGTTCATCTTCTCTTCCAAAAGCATTTTACAGGCATACCCGATCCGGATTTCATTCAGAAATTTAGAATAGTTTTTCTTGGTATTTTTCTTAAAAAACCTACAAAATGCTGTTGGATTCAGGTTTGCGATGTCAGCTACCTCTTCCAACGTGATGTTTCTATGAAAATTATTAAAAGTAAAAGAATACACTTTATCTATCCGACTGTCCCCGTTTTTTTCTTTTGGATGTTGGAAGCCCCTAGAGGAAAGATACTTAAAATCAACCTCCTCGGCTAGTTCTTGAAGGAATTCCATCAATCTCATCCATCTAGGAAAGCCCTCCGAATGGTGAATAGCGAGCATTTTCTCTTTTGCAGATGCTTTTAAAGCACCGCCGAAGAGGATCCCTTGGGAAGCCCTTTCAAAGAGCGCTTTTATTTGAGTCATCTCAGGAATATCAAGAATTGGTTCTCCTGAAAAATCCTTTCTGAAGTGAATAGTGATAGATTCTGCTGTCAATTCACTGCCTTTTTCAAAATAAGCTTTGTCATTTTGCCACATATGAGGCATATTCTCTCCAATCAAAACCAACTCCCCTTCTGAAAAAGGCAGAATACTGTCGCCAACAAAACGCGTTCCTGTACTTTTGGTCATCATTACCAGTTCCAGCTCGGGATGGTAATGCCATATATTGAGAAAATGGGGGTAGTTGTGGATGGCAGAGATAAAGGATTTGTCAAATGGCTTCCTTCTCTCAAGTAATTTTGCTTTCA
>NZ_CDSBKL010000622.1:0-1597 GCF_977115555.1 Aquiflexum sp. | reverse complement strand
AAACCAAAGAATACTATCCTATCTTTCAAAATTCAATGGCCGCTCCAATTTGCAGATAGGAGTTTTTATTGCCATTGTTTACATCCATAAAACCCTGATGGTACCTGACCTCTATTTCAAAGACGAATACCTTCAGTCCTAAGCCAATATGCAGTGGTAAATCAAATGTGTTGGTCTTGTTGGAATCATTCAAGGCATCTGCCCCATTGACTTGGTATTTTTCAGACAATTTCAAATTGCCATTTACCCCTCCTTGGGCAAATACCGGACCTATCTTGGCACGGAGACCTACAGGAATACTTAAATAAGTCATTCTTCTGAAATTGGAATCGTTGGTTTTGTGACCATTTTGCATGTATTCCAGTCCGGTGTTGAGTGTTAAAAACTTACCAGCTCCAAGTCTTCTGTTTTTGAACAATCCAAGATAAAAGTGATCTAGGCTACCACCAATCTGATTCCCGTTGTTATTGGTATAAGCAGCCTGAAAGCCTGTCCTTACTCCAAATGCCTGAGCGTTCCCCTCAAATCCCATAAATACCAAACCCAAAATAAACGCTGATAATACAAATGTTTTCATATCAAAAGAATCTTGATTTTTTACCTACTCTTTTGGCTTTTCGGTTTCCGCCATGAATTTGAACCAATTTATCGATAATTGGAGTCATTAAAAAAATTACGCTTGTTTTATCTTTTATTACTTCCAATTTCAGGGTTTTAATGATCATGTTTTGACAAAAGTTACACTATTTCCCTTTGGGCAAACCTTTTTCCACTAGCCCCCTGTTGCAATTTCCCTTCATCCCCTTAAATTGGAATTCCCAATCCAAATCCCATACCCATGGACCAAAAGACCTACTATAACCAAACTTACATCTGGCTTATCAGCATGACTGCCGCATTGGGAGGTTTCCTTTTTGGCTATGACTGGGTAGTGATAGGTGGTGCCAAACCTTTTTACGAGCCATTTTTCAACATCACCTCTCCGACCGATCAGGGTTGGGGTACCAGTTCTGCGCTGATCGGCTGCATGGCAGGCGCTATTCTCTGCATCCTCCTAAGCGACAAGGTGGGGAGAAAAAAACTCCTGATATTTTCCGGATTCCTATTTTCAGTTTCGGCTTTCGGAACTGCCCTTGCGGATACTTTTTGGTGGTTCAATTTCTACCGAATCTTAGGTGGCATTGCGATGGGCATCGCCCTCAACCTGTCGCCTCTTTATATTGCGGAAGTGGCTCCTCCGGAGAAAAGGGGCATGTTTGTCACCCTGATGCAGCTTTTGGTCATGGTCGGCGTGCTCTTGGCGCAGGTCGTCAACTGGCAGATTTCACTTTTGGATAGTTCACTGCCTGACAATCCGGATTTTGCCACACTGGCAGCAAGCTGGAGCGGGCAAAATGGCTGGAGGTGGATGTTTGGTGTCGAGGCTTTTCCGGCGTTGTTGTTTTTTGTGCTGATGTTTTTTGTACCCGAAAGCGCCAGGTGGCTTGTCAAAAACAATCAGGAAACCAAAGCGCGAAAGATCCTGGAAAAAATCGGTGGAACCTTTTATGCAGATCTTGCAGTCAGCGAAATCCAAGCCACTGTGGACGAAGACAAT
>NZ_CDSBKL010000621.1:0-1619 GCF_977115555.1 Aquiflexum sp. | reverse complement strand
ATGAAAGTCCTCTGTATTACAAGCAAGTTCCGCAGAGTATGGAGTATTTGAAGAACCTGAAAAAATGAATATTTGCATGGTCATATTGTCCATAGTCGACAGACCATAGTCCACGGCCACGGCAAATGAACTTCAGTCCAAGTCCTAAATGACGGTGTCAACAAGGCGTATCTATTTTTGAATAAGTTGGAATAAATACAATATCAATTAGTATCCAATATCCATAAATATCAACTTTAGCTAGAAGCTCTAATTCTTATGAAACATTGGATCATTTTTTCCTAATTATCCTCCTAAAAAACTGTTTCTCTTTTTCCCAAAAGAAAGTAAACTGTCCAAAAACAAATCCCCACAATAGGAGAATGATCTGGTAAAGCGGCAAGACCAAGAGCAGGTAGAGGACTGTTTTCCAAAATCCGCCTCTTTCCATACTGACTCCCAAAAAGTCAAAAATCGGTTTTTTGATAAACAAAATGGTAAAACCAGTCAATGCAAAAACGATCAAAACAAGCACCACTTGCGTCAGGCTTTTCAAGTTCCATTTGGCTTGGAGCTTGGTAAGAAAATTAGGTTTCGATTCTTTGGACATCTGGTTTTTGTATTGTTGACAAAAAAGAATCAACCACCATTTATTTGTGAGTGTTTGCTAAAATTCAATTTTCTACTCTGAAAACCGGGTAGCGGTTGTGTTCTTTTTCCTTCCAAGGCGAGCGTTCATGAACCCATCTCAATTGGGCTTGGGCACTTTTAGCCAATTCTTCATTTTTTGATTTTTCTTCTTCAAGCTGTTTCCTGAGTTCGGGATTTTGCTTTAGGTATTCAGCAGCCAAATCTTCAAAAACATAGGCTGAAAAACCTTCTTTGGCTTGTAGAATGGTGTCAAAGAAATTCCATGCAAAGAAACTGTCTTCTCCCTGTGGTTCCAAAACTTCCATGATGTAGCGGTTGGTTTCCTGATCCATTTCAATCATGAAATCCCCTTTTCTGAAAGTGACAGCAGTTTTGGATTTTTCTATCTGAATATTGGTATGGAGGTAGTGTCCTTCAAATGGCCGTTGGGAAGTCTGAAAATCTTTGATATGATAGACAGTAACCTGTATGGTAGTGTCCAATTTCAGTTTTTCCATTTGGACACCGTTTCTTTGAAGATTTTCAATCACCGGGAACCAAGCTTGGGGAATGATATAGGCTTTTGGTTTTTCGATGACCAAACCATCAGAATAGGTATCAAAGAATTTTACTTCTTTGGAAAACGGTTTCGTCCGGTCATAATATAGCCTGGGAAGCCCTGAGATTTCAGATGGTTTTTGGCCGGATTCATAGCCCTTAAACTCAATCAGGGAATTTTGATCTTTGTCCAAAACATGGTTTAAGGCAAATTCCTTTTGGTTTTTTCTTGCCAAGCGGTCTGCCTTGGCCATTTCTACGATTTTATCACCGTCCTTTTGGAAGACTTCTATAAAGGTTTCAAACAGCGCATAGGTGGATTTCACCCTTTGGTCATAAGGCTTCAGCATGTGTGTTTCCGGCATGAAACTCAAAGTGCTGAAAAGTGCCGCATAGCCGCTGCTGTACCTGCCGCTGTCTTTGAATTGGTTCCAACCGTCTTCAGGTTTAGA
>NZ_CDSBKL010000620.1:0-1625 GCF_977115555.1 Aquiflexum sp. | reverse complement strand
CCATTGCTGAAGACATAGAAGATCTTCGTGTAAGTATCGGCGTAGATCAATGGAATATTCAGGGTGGTTCTTATGGGACTCGATATGGACAAGGCATGATACGAAAATTTCCAAATACTGTAAGAAGTGCGGTGTTTTTAGGATTGGTACCGACTGTTAGAAATTATCAAGATGATAACTTAAGATCCTTTTCCAAATCACTACAGTTGGTCCTTAAAAAATGTGCAGACGACCCTGAATGTGCTAGTAAATACCCTGACCTTGAAAATAAATTATTCAGCGCTTTAGAATATTATAATAAGAACCCGTTGGTTATTCCTTCCAGTGAGCAGAAGTTAGTCAACAATCAGGATGTTATTATTAATGGTGATGTGATTATTTCGGGACTTTTTCTTCTGTCCTATGGGCCCGTTGGTATTGAAATTATACCAAAATTTATCCAGGCAGGAGCCGACAGGAAAGAATGGGTGATCAAGAATTTTGCCAACTCAATTGGAGATCAATTTGCGGGAAATCAAGACATGAACTTTTATATAAGAGCCAATGATAACCCAGATTACGGCTTAAGTCCTGAAGTTGATAATTACGATGAATTCACTAAAAAACTAATGCCTTATATGGTGTCTCCAGGTTTAATATCTACGAAAGAGATGGCTGAGATATCGGGAATTAAGTTAGATACAACTCAGGAGGTTCCTATACCATCAGAGATTCCGGTACTTTTATCTACCGGGGTTTTCGATCCGGTAACGCCTACAGAGAATACAGTGGTCGCATCACAGTACCTGACAAACTCCGTTGTATTAGCCTTTCCGGAAGAAGGTCACTGGTCAAAAGGAAATCAATGTTACAGCGATGTCCTGACAGCATTTTATAAGAACCCTGAAGAACCGGTCAATGCTGAGGCATGTTTAGACCAGGGTATTCCTATCGTATTTGTTTCAGATATAACTGATAATAAGGGAATTACTCAAGTTGGCAGTAAGATCCTTATGGGAAAGCAAAATCAGGTTTATATCCCCTTAGGAATAGCCCTTTTGTTAGTTTTAATTTCATTCCTTGGCTTACCGATTTATGCACTGGTAAGATTTATTAAGAGAAGAAAAAATAAGGAATTAAAAAAAGAAAGGTTTAATTGGTTACCATGGATTATGACGCTTCTCGTGTTTGTTTTTGTAGCTTTATTGTATATGGCCATTATGGCAAGTATGGAAAGAAATATGTATATCCTTGGATTTGGACTCTTATCTTCCTGGGTATGGATTTTTTGGATATTGAGTATTGTATTAATTCTATTGATCTATACTTTTATAAGAAGGAAAAGTATCATTGGTGAGACAAATAAATTCAGTAAAGCTTTATCCATAATCGGTTGGTTTGGTTCCTTGTTTTTTGTTTGCCTTTTGATGTATTGGAATGTGCTTTGGCCTTTTTCGAGTTAATCTATTTTTCAATACCCATTTTTTTTCAGCTCTATTCTTTCAATTCAATTTTACTAATGCTACAATAAATCATTACATCATTATCCAAAACTCGAGTTAATTATTTTCCTACCTTTCGAGAAACCACAAACCAATGATAAAATTCTTTAGAAAAATTAGACAAAACTTGCTTATCAAAAACAA
>NZ_CDSBKL010000619.1:0-1626 GCF_977115555.1 Aquiflexum sp. | reverse complement strand
CACAACAGCAGCATTAGGAGCAAATGAACGTTTGGTTTTGAGCCATTCTTTTCTTTCACCTTTGTCATCAGGTACTTCTTCTGCATAATTCCCGATCCATGGCAGCCACTCATAAAACTGAGATTCATGGGCATCCATGGCATTGATTTTTTGATCAAAAACGGAGCTGATGTCAACAGCTATATCCGGTTCAAATGGATACGGTTTTTGAAAATTATCCTGAAAATAAAGGAAAACAGGGTTTTTTCTCAATGGAGGTGTATCTGCTGCGACGTTTGGAACACCTACCATATAGGCTGCATCCTGCACAAGGATCGCTGTATATCGGTGGTCTGGATGGTAATCATTGGACCGGTGTGAAATGACCACATCTGCATCCCAATCACGGATGAGGCGGATGATTTCCAACCTGATGGCAAAAGTCGGAAGCAACTCCCCATCATGTTGGTCCAGCACCTCATATGTCACCCCCAACCGGCGACCGGCTTCCTTTGCTTCAGCCATTCTCCTTTTGGCCAAAACACCACCCCCTTGTTCCATGTGCCCGGCATCGCCGTTCGTAACAGAGACAAATTTCACCCGATGTCCCATTTGGACAAATAGGGCCGCAGTTCCGCCTCCTTTAATGTCACAGTCATCAGGATGGGCCCCGATCATGATAATATTCAATTGCTTTTCCTGCGAAAATGCCAGGTTCGCAAAATTTAGAAAAAAGAATACGAGAAAGTACAAAGAGATTTTCATGAAAGGATAATTTGGATTGATCAAGTTATCAAAAAGCAAAAGGAAAATCAATGCCACTATTAAAGAAAGAAACAATGTTGGAAAATTAAGGATATCCCGACTTTGACCTGTAGAGATAATTCCGGAAATCAAACCAATCACTGTGGATAAATTGTGATTTAAGCTTCTTTTCCAGTGGAAAAATTGTGTAGAAATTATTGTTCAATTTATTGGAAATCAATTATTTGAGGCATAAATTTGATTCTATCAAGTGAGAGATAAAAGGCTGAAAGTAAAATTTCAGACTAAGGTCAAAAACTCGAGATGAAAAGATGAAGGGGCTGAAAACGGCAACGTAGAAAGTCTGAGAAGGGCAACCACAGAACTCTTGAAATCATGGATCAAAGCCGAAAGGCTGAGAAATCAGAGTTTGAAAATCTAAGGTTATGAACTTGGGCAACTGAGGGAAAAGTCACAATAACTGTAGCTTGCATGATTTGAAGATTACGGTCTTCAGGTGATGAAGCGGGAAAAGTTCGAAAGAATTTCTTCCCGCTTTTGCTTTTTATCTTAATGTTTTCTTTATCTAAATTGGCGGTATTTGGATTTGTCCTATCGGACTTTTTGAAACTTTTTGATCATTCAAGACCTATCCAAAAACATCATTACCAAAGTACTATTCCAGGCAAGTTTTCACCGGAGTCACTTATTGACCATATTCGGTTCATCATCATAATCCTACTTCTTAAACTCCAAATGAACTGCAAGGTATTTCAATTAAAATGATGTGGATAACTTTGTGATTTCAGTAATTTTCCAGTGGAAAAATTGTGTAGAAATTATTGATTAATTTATTGGAAATCAATTATTTGAGGCATAAATTTGATTCTATCAAGTGAGAGA
>NZ_CDSBKL010000618.1:0-1632 GCF_977115555.1 Aquiflexum sp. | reverse complement strand
TTATTGGCGCCAAAGTCGTTTCCTTTGATGATACCAAAGCCTTGGCGATACCGGGTGTGAATAGGGTGGTCAAAATAGAAGGAGCGGGAATTCCTCCGGGATTGGACAAAGCACTTGAGGGAATTGCAGTCATTGCAGACAATACCTGGGCGGCCATGAAAGGCCGGGAAGCTTTGGAAATTGAGTGGGACTTGGGACCTAACCAAACCTACAACTCTACAAAGCAATTGGAAGAAATGCTCCAAAGTACCACCAAAGACGGAAAAGTCAGAAGGGAAAGGGGAAACTTCTCGAATGCCCAAAAGTCGGCAGGAAAAGTTTTGGAAAGAACTTATCTGGCTCCTTTCTATGCTCACGCTACCATTGAGCCACCTGCCGCGATTGCACATTATCAGGGCGATGGGATCTGTGAAATATGGGCTCCGACCCAACACCCACAATGGGCAAGGCAGGCAGTTGCTACTGCTTTGGAACTTGATCTTGACAATGTAAAAATGAATGTCACTTTGCTCGGAGGAGGATTTGGAAGGAAATCAAAACCTGACTTTATCGTGGAAGCAGCTATCCTTTCCAAAGCTGCCAAATCACCTGTAAGGGTTCAATGGACAAGAGAAGACGATCTTCATTTTGACTTTTTCCACTCCCACAGTGCGCAAAGGATCAAAGCAACGATTGACAAAAACGGAAACTTCACAGGATGGAATCACCACACGGTTTTCCCTGCCATAGGAGCCACCGGCAGCACTACCGAACTCCATCCCTCTGATGGGGAATTGGGTTTGGGCTGTGCCGATTTCCCTTATGATGTACCAAACATCAAAATCGAAACCCACGAGTCAACAGCCCATACCCGTATCGGATGGCTTCGGTCTGTCAGCAATATCCATCATGCTTTTGCGATTGGGTGTATGATGGATGAAATCGCCGAAGCCCGTGGCATCGATCCTGTAAAGCATGCGATCCAGATGCTTGGTGAGGACCGCAATATTGAATTCAAACCGGAAACAGATGGAAAGTATGAAAACTACGGAGAGCCGATAGAAACTTTCCCATGGAATACCGGAAGGATGAAAAAAGTGATCGAAAGGGTTGCCAAAGAAGCCAATTGGGACCAAAAACTGGCAGAGGGAAAAGCGGTTGGCTTTGCAGCGCACAAGAGCTTCCTGACCTATGTCGCATGCATAGTGGTAGTGGAAAAAGACAGTTCGGGCAAAATCTCCATCCCTGAAGTCTTCTATGCGGTGGATTGTGGTATAGGGGTGAATACAGACAGGATCCGCTCACAGTTTGAAGGCGGGGCGCAGTTTGCGACAAGTTTGGCGACCACTTCAGCCATCACTTTCGAAAATGGGATCCCACAGCAAAACAACTTTGATGGCTATCAGATCATCCGAATGCCCCAATCTCCGAAAAAAATCCATGTCCATATCATCGAGAGCATGGAAAAACCAACTGGTGTCGGTGAACCTCCGGTACCACCGTTCATCCCGGCCCTATGCAATGCAATGTATAAACTGACAGGAGAAAGGATCTATCAATTGCCATTTAAGGCTTAATTCTTCACCAAGACCTTTGAGGTATAAAAAACCTCAAAGGTCTTTTTCTTTTCGGTGCTGGCATTTTTTAAATTTC
>NZ_CDSBKL010000617.1:0-1636 GCF_977115555.1 Aquiflexum sp. | reverse complement strand
GAATTCACAGCGATCATCAATCCCCCGGATGCCTGTATTTTGGCTGTCGGCGGGATCAAAGAAACCGTCATTGTGAAAAACGGTCAGATGCAGATAGGAAATATCATGAAAGTGACGCTTTCCTGCGACCATAGGGTAGTGGATGGAGCAGTGGGTTCAGCTTTCTTGCTGACATTAAAAGGACTTCTTGAAGATCCCGTCAGGATGTTGATCTAACAAAAATAAAAATACTGTCAAAAAGTCCTGTTTGCTCAGGACTTTTTGCTTTTGTATACTTATTGAGGTTATAAAGTTTTAAAAGTTAAAAGGTTGAAAAGGTGTCGGGATGCCACCTTCAGTCTTCAATCTCATGTCTTACGTCTCATATCTCTTGTCTAATAATAATGGAAAAAATAAAATCAACAACCGTAGTCGCAATCAAACACAACGGGGAAGTAGTCATCGGTGCAGACGGTCAGGCTACCTTGGGCAATACAATTGCAAAAAGCACAGTCAATAAAATCAGAAAATTACAGGGCGGAAAAATCGTCACAGGATTTGCAGGCTCTACGGCTGATGCATTTACGCTCTTGGAGAAATTCGAGGAAAAGATGGGTGCCTATGGCAACAACATGAAAAGAGCTGCAGTCGAACTCGCCAAAGAATGGCGGACAGACCGTATGCTCAGCAAACTCGAAGCCATGATGATCGTGGCGGATGCGGTGGATATTCTTATTATTTCAGGTAACGGCGATGTGATCGAACCCGATATGGAGATCGCTTCTATCGGTTCGGGAAGCATGTATGCACAATCAGCCGCCAGAGCCCTCAAGAAATTTGCGCCCCAACTTACTGCAGAAGAAATGGTCAGAGAAAGCCTCGGCATCGCTGCCGATGTCTGCATTTATACCAACCATAACTTGGTGGTGGAAAAAGTGGTGAAATAGAAAATTCTTAGTTTTTGTTTTTAAAAGACCTTTCGGATGTAATCATTCAGAAGGTCTTTTTTAGTTTTTACCAAAAAATTTGATTTACCAATTTCCCAAGATTACCTTCTAAAATTCGATAAAATAGCGAAAGTTGCTTGAAATAAGGGTTTGACTTTTTTTTATATCATGTGAGCTTAATAAAGTTATCTTCAAGCTTTACATTGAAATTTATCTCTGCTTTTAATGCTTTAAAAACCTTCAAGATGGTATCAATTGTCGCACTGTTGGCACTGCTTTCAAGTTTGGAAATTTGGGCTTTCTGTACCCCAATAAGTTTCCCAAGTTCTTCTTGTGTCAAATGTCTTTCTTGCCTTGCAGTTTTAATCATTTTTCCCAAAACATCCATTCGAAGTTCATATTCATATTCGTCACGATCTGTCGTGCCAACTTTGCCAATATATTTGTCCTTCATCTCAGCAAGGGAATAAGTCTTGATTTGTTTAGTTGCCATGTGGTTATTTTTTTTGTTTGTTTTTGAAATACTCGTCCTTTAATCTTACTGCCCGGTTGATTTCGTTTTTTGGAACTTTGTCAATCTTTTTTATGAAACCATGGGTCGCAACTACCAAAGTTTCTTTGCTATCTGTCTTGTCCCAAAATGCAAGTAGCCTTATTTGAAGTCCTGCGTATTTTGTACGAAACTCCCAAATATCATTCTGAAGTTTCTT
>NZ_CDSBKL010000616.1:0-1665 GCF_977115555.1 Aquiflexum sp. | reverse complement strand
TTTGATTCCATTGGGAATTGTTATTGTAGCTTGTGTCATAGGAGCTGTTTATTTCTACCCTGACTCTGTTTCCGAGTGGGTCAATTACGAAATGGAAAACAAGGACCTGACTATGAAAACCCAGCAATCCGAGGAAGCGAGGGAAACGTTTGGGCTCCTGATTATGGCAGTCGTACTTTCGGTATCTGCCTATTTTGGTTGGAAGAAAAAATCTTGATTCACATTTTCACTTAAATCCCCCTTGTATATGAAAAAATTAACTTTGATGCTTTTGGCCATAATACTTCTTTTGCCAAATCTGACTATGGCACAGGATAGCCGGTATTTTGAAATGAGGACTTACACTGCCCATGAAGGGAAAAGACCTGATCTAATCAAAAGATTTCAAGATCATACTTTGAAGTTGTTTGAGAAAAATGGAATTGAAAACATTGCTTACTTTATCCCCACTGTTGATACCAACAATTCCCTGACGTTTATCATTGCCTATCCAAACAAGGAATCAAGAGATGTTTTGTGGAATAAATTCATCAACGACCCAGAGTGGCAAGCTGTTGCAAAAGCCTCAGAGGCAAATGGGAAGTTGGTAGCAAAAGTCGATCAGGTATTTATGGAAAATGCTCCTGACCTGACACCTGAGTTTATCCGCGATGATTATGAAGGTGAAAGGGTTTTTGAGCTTAGGACCTATTATATCTTCCCGGGGAAAGTGGATGCTCTCCACGCCAGATTCCGTGATTATACTCGGGAATTATTCCAAAAACACGGTATGATCAATGTCATGTATTGGTACACTGTCGAAAAAGATCCAAATGTCCAGACAAAATTGGTTTACCTTTTGGCACACAAAAATGAAAAAGCAGGCAAAGCATCGTTTGAAAAGTTTGCAAAAGATCCTGCATGGATTGTAGTAAGGGATGCTTCTGAACAAAACGGGAAAATCGTAGAAAAAGTAGAATCTATTTATCTTAAACCATTGCCTTTTTCTCCTTTGAAGTAGATTATATTTTGCTTTAGGAATTAATTTCCCAAAGCATTTTTTTTCTCAAAAAAGAAATCCCCAAGAAAATCGATTGATCTTCTTGGGGATTTCTTTTGGCTATAAATCAATTTTACTAATTAATGCAAATAAAGTCCGAAGCTTACTTGGCCTTGTATTCCGCTGAAACCAAGATCGCCATAGGTTCTCCTGCCGCTGCCGGTCTGGTCACAAAATAAACATCATGTTTTTTACCATCAGTAATTGGTTCAATGGCGATGTTTGCCATTCCCCCTGCGCGTCCTCCCGGACCACCTGGATAAGTCATTAATTTGGTTTCACCGATTTTCTTTCCGGAAGGCGAACCCAATCTGACTTCAATGACAAACCCTTCTTTACTTGGTTCCTGACCACCCCCTAATACTTGGATAGAGGCTACATCAGTCATATCAATCCCTTCGAAAGAAAAAGATGCTTCTTTGTCAGGAATCATCAAGAATGTCATTCCACCAAAATTCATGGTAGAATAATCAATAAGATTTTTGGCTTGATCCATTCCCATTTTTGGATTTCGAAGAGTAATTGAACTGTTTCCTGTCAAAGGTTTGACTCCTTCTCCACCTCTATCTGTAAAACTTCCTGAAAGGACAAACACACCATTCTCACTCAGGGGCTTTCCAACCCTT
>NZ_CDSBKL010000615.1:0-1673 GCF_977115555.1 Aquiflexum sp. | reverse complement strand
AAGATTATTTTCAATTTAACCCAAGAATAACGCTTTGATAAGATTTACATTAATTGCTTCCCTGGTCACGATAGTGGTTTTTCAGATTATTGGGGAAAAAGTGCCTTTAAACGAGGGTGCTATGGGCGATGGTCTTTTTTTTAGGGAAGTCGCAGGGAATTTTTTAGAAGATATTGAGGATGGAAGCTACAATGTATTTCAGATGCAAAGGGTGATGCCTTTTGCTTTTGTGAATGTCATGTTTGGTGTTTTTGAGGTTGTCAAAAGTTATGATAACCTGATTCGAGGCATGCTGATCTTGCATTTTCTGTTTTTAGGCTTGGGGGTATATTGGTATTTCTCTCTGGCTACCAAACTCCGGCTTGGGGACAACCTCACCATTTTGGGTTTTGTCTTGGTTTTTGCAAACTTTGCCGTTCTTAAGAATCCGTGGTATAATCCGTTTTCGACCGATCTGCCAACTTTGATGCTTGCTATTGGGCAGGCGAATTATTTCATAAAGGGGAACAGACAAAAACTGTTTTTGATTTCTATCCTTGCCGGATTTGTCTGGCCTACAATGATGCTGACAGGAGTTTTGCTCATATTCTTGCCAAGTGATCCTGTCCCCATATATCCCAAGGAAAGCCCCAAGTCTTTTTTTCCTGTATTGGCTTCTTTGGTATTGCTAGTAATTATCATGCTGGTCAGTTTCTTAACAGGTAGGATTGAAGGTGGAGATGTTTGGGGTAGCGTGTTACACATTGTTTCTGTGTTCACTTTGGTATTCTTTGTCTTTGCGGTGATGGTCAGGAATCCGATCAACTGGGCTTTGGGCTTCGAATTGCTTTCAGAGAAAATAAAATCACAAAAAATATGGAGGTTAGTCGGTATTCTTTCCCTCTATTTCCTAGTGATTTTTCTATTGTCAGGAAGTAATGCTTCTTTGGATTTTGGGACTATTGGTAAGAATTTGATCCAAGATACTTTGCGGTTTCCGGCAGATTTCCTTGTTGGCCACATGATGTTTTTTGGGTTTCTAATTCCTTTGGCCCTTGCTTTTTTTCCCCGGATGATCAAAGAATCCGCAAAGTTAGGGATGGGTATGGTCGCAGTAAGTTTCTTTATGTTTGCTTTTGCATTACATCCTGAATCGAGGCTGCTATTGGCGTTTTTGCCATTTATGGCGGTATTGTTATTGAAGTCAGTGAGGAGATACAGGATAGTGAACAAGGACGTCATTGTCATCACTTTGATCAATCTTCTGATCTCTGCCTTTTGGTTGCCACTCAATTTGCCTGGAATGGAAACAGCTTTGGGAAGTGGAAGCCTAGAATTGATGAATGGATTTCCGGCGCAAAGGTACTTGATGCATTTTGGCCATTTGTTTTCTTTTGAAGTGTATGGCGTAGGTGCCCTTGTTCTTGTAAGTCTTTTGGTATTGTCATGGAAGGGGAAAGTCAGGTATAAAAGGGAGGAGTATGTGAGGGGAAAATCCTATGCTTCAAGATCGGTCCATTAGATTGAAACCACAAAGGCACATGAGAGGGTTATGCTTCTAAAATATTTGTAACCACAAAAGAAACAAAATGATACAATAGGTTTTAGGATATTTGCAACCACAAAAGGCACAAAAGAGGCCTAGGTATCTAGAACATTTGCAACCACAATAGAAACAAAAGGATACAAAAGGT
>NZ_CDSBKL010000614.1:0-1679 GCF_977115555.1 Aquiflexum sp. | reverse complement strand
ACTGCAACCATCCTTCCCCTTGGGCATATGGGCAGATCCTATCAACAGTAGTACCTGAAGGTAATTCAGGTATCGATAAAAAAGTTGAAAAAACTGATTTCTTGCAATTTTTTAAGCAAATCAAGCTATATCCGGATTTCACCAAGTCTTATGAGGCAGTTAAAAAAGAAATTAGGTTTATCTTAGATAATCATTGTTAATACTTTCCTTATTTCATAATTAGCGCTAATTTAGAACCTCATTTGTAGGGATACCGTTATTCAACAAAACAAGAAGCCAACCTATATGAAATATATTTTTGGAGTCATATTCTTCATTATATCTCTCAGTTTATCTGCCCAAGACAATCAAAATCTGGTTTCCCTTTACAACTCGGACTCCACATTGATAGGTACAGGGGTTTTGAGAGATGGAAGAATGGAAGGTCAATGGAGATTTCAAAATCCTAAAACCAACACATTGGTGCAGACCATTACTTTTAGCCAAGGAATAAGAGAAGGGGTGACGGTCAGTTTTCATCCAAATTCGGCAAAACACATTGAAGCAGAATACAGGTCGAACAAGTTGAATGGTTTTTACAAAGAATACGACAGGACGGGTACTCTAAAAACCGAAATGGTATTCAATGACAGTGTCAGGGTGGGACCCTACCGTGAATATTACGGAAGAGAGGGCCAACCTGATTTTGTCAATCCCAGGCAAGTCAAAGTCGAAGGACAATTTCTCAATGGGAATAGACATGGAAAATGGGTAACATTCTACAATACCGGAGATTTGGCTGTAGTACAAACTTATGAAAACGGAAAAGTAGAAGGTCCGCATATTGAATATGCAGCCGAAGGTGATGTCATGCTTCAGGTAAATTATAAAAATGACGTTCCCCATGGCCAATTTACCAGGTTTGCATTTGGAGGAATGGTGGAAGAAACCGGTGAATTTGAAAATGGAAGAAGGATTGGGAAATGGGTGACATATTTTCCAGGTACCAAAACATTAGAATCCGAAAAGTTTTTCGATGCTTTAGGAAATAAAACCGGTGAATGGAAATTCTATTATGAGAATAAAAGGGTAGCAAGAATTGAAAAATATGAAAATGATCTCCCTGTCGGTACTTGGGAGGAATTTTTCCCAAACAGATCACTTTCCAAAAGGAAAACCTATGAGTTGGGTTTACCTACCGGGAGTTACATTGAAAACCACGCCAGCGGCAATATATCCGTACAGGGTCAATACGCGAATGGAGTAAAAGACGGTCTTTGGAAAAGTTATTTTCCTGAAGGAAAAATTTATTCAATCGGTGAGTATAGAAATGACCTAAAAACCGGCCTTTGGAAGTATTTCAATAAAATCGGGATTTTGATTGCCGAAGGGGAATATACCTTAGGTTCAGAAAACGGCCAGTGGTTTTATTATTACGATGGAGGCCAATTGAAATCTGTGGGGAGTTACTTCCTTGGATTTGAAGATGGCACTTGGGGACTTTTTTATGATAACAAGCAGTTGACTCAGGAAGAATTTTGGACCAATGGCAGGTTGATTAATGTAGGAGATTATTTTTCCTATGACGGATCGGTAAGTTTGGAAAAGGGAAGTTTAAAAGATGGGAATGGAACCCGTATTACCTATTATATTGATGGAAGTAAAGAATCCGAAGGGAATTACCTAAGCGGAAAACCTGA
>NZ_CDSBKL010000613.1:0-1687 GCF_977115555.1 Aquiflexum sp. | reverse complement strand
TTTTTTCCCAGGTTCCATCATGGATATTCTGCCTGTTCAGGATTTTTTGCCTTTCTCTGGGAAGGGAAAAATTCACTTCCCGATAACCTAGCGCAATTTTGTGCGTCCCATCCAAGAAGTACCAATCGGGTGCGTTGATATAAATCCCCCTTGCATTCATCCATTGGTAAAGTCCTTTTTGAAGGTTGATCTGTACCCATTGGGAATCATGGAGTCCCTCATGCCCGGGATGGGAAGTAGAAGCACAGACATCGCCGGGATAGGGCCCGTCATTTTCAAAAATATCAAAACCGGTATTTTCAAAGAAAAACTTGAGCTTATCTAAATATTCCAAACCCCAATGACTTGCCATGCAAGGGGCATTTCCAAAAAAAGCACCGCCGGGTTTCCCGGTCAGTGGACTGATGACATCATGTTCATCGCTGATTCTACGGGAACTGAAAAGCGAATAGCCCCCGATTTTGATCCCTTTTTCATGGGCATAATCTGCAAGTCCTTTCCATCTTCTGATATTTTCAGGAGAAATATCCTCCATGTTGATATGGCTGCCAAAACTCAAAATCAGCGCTTCATATCCTGTGGCGACACATTGGTCAATGGCAGTTATGACCTCTTCGTCATTTTTACTCACCAAATGCATAAAAATTGGATTCTGCAAAGTCCAAGGAGCCAATGCCCGGTACATTTTTCTCCTTGCCAGACCATTTCGCTCTCTGTCATAACTGTCCAAAACCAATTCATACGTACGGATTGACTGGAAATTTTCTCCCGGCTTCAGGTCGATTCCTATTCCCCTTTCGGGATAGACTTCGAGGATATTGGGAGTCCGCAGTTCATAATTGACCTGGGAGGTATAGCTGGAATCCGGCTTCCAATGCGTAGCCTGACTGCTGAGCTCGGCGTGCATGGCGTTGTTGAAGGCAAAGTTGTTTTCGATATAAAGTTGGTGGGGCTTTTTCATCTTTTCCGTACTGCCGACCACCGCGGATTCCTCCTCCACGATGCCGAGGATTTCATTGACCACCTGATCGATATGGAGGCTTTCGGTTCCTGAATTTTCCATGGTCAAATACTTCCCAATCAAAGGAAGATTATCGTACATCTCATAGTGTACTTTCAAAATGAGATTTGGAAAATCAGGATGGATATAGGAAAAGCTAACTTTTTTGCCAGAAGCATCTTTTATATGGCCTGTCCAAAAAACAGTTTTGGTAGGAAAATGAGCCTTAATTTCTCCGATTTCATAGGATTGGTATTGGAAATCTTCCAAGGAAGAGACCATTTCATCGAGCCATTCTGATTTGAAAAATCCTTTTTCTTCTTGGCCAGTTAGCCCTCCGACCTTATAGGTTTTACCATTTAAAGTGACTCGGGCCTCAGGCATAGGAGTCCTGAGCATTTGCTCGCCCGTCATCAGGTTGGTGAAATCATAGCAAGCCAGATTGGGTGAGAGAACGAAACTTCTGCGGATCAGCCCGTTTTCCATTTGAATTTCCTTTTCTTCCAAAACAGTTATTACTGCTTTTCTCTCTTGTCCATCGACAAGCCAATCAGAAAAACTTTCCTCTTTCAAGTTAGAATTACAGGCCAAAAGAAAAACAAAAAGAAAATAGCAGGCAGCTTGGATAGTTCGCTTAAGCATAGGATTACATATCAGGTTAATTATTGAATCAATATAAAAAAATAA
>NZ_CDSBKL010000612.1:0-1688 GCF_977115555.1 Aquiflexum sp. | reverse complement strand
CAGATTTATTATTCATTTTTATGACCCTATTTTTTCAATTTACAGGATTTTTTTCTTCAGATTGGCTTTTTTCAAATTCTTCTTTGAGTCTTTTTTCTACCCTCAAATCTGTGAAAACCGCTTGAACAAACTGCTCATCTTTGATGAAAAGGTTTATTCTCCTTTTTCCATCAATTTTATAATATACTTTCCCTTGGGTAGGATGCTCAATAAGTTTGAAGTCCTCTCCGTAAATATCTTTGTATTTCTCCAACACTTTGGGAAGTAATTTTTCTGCCCAATATTGTCTGTTCCATGGAGCCCATGCTACATAAGAATAGGTGACAGGCATCTCGAAAACTTTTTCTTCGATGAAAGTTGGGAAAAACCTCATGCTGATTTCGTTGTCATATTCACCTACAATTCGATATTCAACATTGGTCGATCCACCTGGCCCTTGGGTGATTTTTTGTTCTTTGTTTAATTCAGTACAATGGTCAAAAAAATCTTTTTGAGCCATACCCAAATGAAATCCTAAAAAAAGACTATCGGATTTGGTAAAACCATCCTCAGAAGAGGTATGTACTGCGGAATCGCAGCTTTGAAGGATTGTACCGAGAATAATAATGGAAAGTAATATTAATCTGAAACTATTCATAGGTTTGTAAGGCATCAATTCACTTCACAAGATAAGCCTGTTTCTTAATTTTTGCATTCAAATTAAATGAATTTGAATCTATTCTTCTATCCTTTTTGAAAAAATTTTGGAGAATAAATCAAAAAAAAAGCAAGCTGAAATAAAACTTCAGCCTGCCTTTTAATAATATATCAAACCCTAATTAATTGTATCCTGGATTTTGTACCAATCTTGGATTAGCAAGAATCTGAGGTGCCGGAATCGGGAACAATTCCAAGAAGCTACCTGGAGTGTGTACTCTTTTTGGTCTGTTCATTCCTGCAAAAGGCCACCATGCATCTCCATATTTTTTGAATCTGATCAAATCTTGTCTTCTGGTCATCTCCACATACATTTCTCTACCTCTTTCTGCCAAAAGATTTTCGTCCGTCAGGGTAGTGAAAGGATCAAGATTTCCGGCTCTGGCTCTGATCTGGTTGACCAAAGCCAATGCTTCTGAAGTTTGTCCCAATCTGAATCTTGCTTCAGCCAAAGAAAGGATCACATCAGAAAGTCTGAACACCACGAAGTCATTGCTCATATTATTCGTTCCACCTCTTTCAAATTCATATTTTGCAATTCTGGCACCTGCCTGACGTAAACCTCCCGGAGAAATTTCATTGAGGTATGGCATGAAAGTAAGCGGAGGACCATTTGGATCACCATTTCTACCTGTTGGATCGGTAGGTTCAACTCCCGGATCTATCAAAGTTGATCCATCTGCACGGGTTTGAGGACCTACCAAGAAATTACTCAATCTTCCATCTCTTGTTCCTGTGGTTTGGGCTAAAGCCAAACCTGTCCAAACCGGACCTTGAACCCCTGGATTTTTAACAGGATCTACATAAGAATTATAGAATTCTTCTACAGTCTGATACCCATTCCAAGGCTGTTGGGTAAGGTTGAAGGTTGATTGGCTGACAATGTGAAGCGTCATCATTACCCAGTTGAAACCTCCTGCAAAAACTTTGTCATATGGATAGACAAAAATGTTTTCAGTAGATCTACTATTGTTGATAGCAAAATTGTCCTT
>NZ_CDSBKL010000611.1:0-1697 GCF_977115555.1 Aquiflexum sp. | reverse complement strand
TGGACAACTTTTCAAATTCATTTAATTCAACTATCAGGTCAAAGGAGTAGCGGATGAACATTTTGCCGATATCGTACTTTGTAAAAGGTGCGACCGGGATGTCCATAGCCAATTTGACCAATGCCTCGGGCAGATTTTGTCCTGCCGCCACAGCAAGGTAAACCCAGGCGGGAAGCCGGGGATTGATTTCTATCATGTAGAGTTCGTTCTTGGCGGTGCGGATGAGTTCGAGTTCCATGCCTCCCCGCCACTTGGTCTGGGAGATGATTTTATGGGTCAGTTCCATCATGGTAGGATCTTCCAGAGTGATCCCTCCCCATGCTTTTCCCTTGTCTGTGATATAGGTTTTGCGCATGGGCACTGCGCCTACCGTATTTCCTTTTCCGTCGCCGAGTGCTATCACGTTGACTTCTGTGCCACGGACAAATTCCTGGATGACAATGGGAAGCCCCCATTTGGCTGCGATTTTATTGAAATACAAGGCCACCTGATCCATGTCATAGGCGATGTAGGCATCATAGAATTTACCTTTGACTACGACCGGAAACTCAAACTTGTCCCGGATTTTCCTGAAGTCTTCAACACTCGTGACCGGCGCACTGTAGGGAACATTGACGCCATATTTTTTGCCGTATTCCGGAAGGTTGGATTTGTGTCTTTCTTCGAATTGCTGCAGGGTAGGGAGAAAAGTGCGGATGCCCATTTCCCGAAGGATTTTTTCGGATTTCATAAAGGTGAAAAGCTCCGAATCAAAATTGGGGATCAGCACATCGATCTTTTCTATCTGATGGATGTATCGGATTCTTTCCAGAAAAGGCTCTACACCATCGGAGGGGTAGGGGACTTTATAAGACTTGTCGACCAGGTCGTGCATGTAGGGGCCCGGCTCGAGGTTGTCATATACCAAGCCGATGATGCGTGCCTCAATGCTGTCGGAATCCCTCAGTCCCCTGACTACGGGAATCCCGGGCCCCGGACTGTCGATGTTGTTGAGTCCGGAAAGTGCAATGGTCAACTTAATCTTTTCCATCGGGTTCGGTAAGATGCAGTTGGTCCAAAGTGGCAACAAAGTCATAGAAATACCTCTCAAAACTGTCGCTGTCCACTTCATACTTTTCGGAGACAGTTTCCAGTATTTCCTTAAAATCCTTTCCGGATTTGATCAGTTGAACAATTTCCAGTCCACTTGGATTCAGTGAATAGGAATCTCCCGAACCCGGATCGAACACAAATCCCGAATCACTGATGGCGATGTTTTTCTTGATTTTTACCATGGTATTTTTGCAATTATTTTGCTTTAACCCAATAAATAAATTTACAAAAAACAGCATGGGTATATTATGACATTTATCACCCAATGGATATGTTTTACTTAGAAATCCTTTCTCTTGAATACTCTCATGGCGGCTGAAACAGGCAAAATCATCCAAATAAACATCACAGTTGAGGAAATCAGAATTCCCTTTGCCGAACCAAAGAAATCCTGAAAGAAAGCTCCGGTATAACCCATCAGCGCTGAAATATCCAACTGCATCAGCATGATGATTCTTCCCAAATCCACAGGATTCAAAAACACCAGGGCCAAAGTGGGTTTTTCCAAAGGATAGTCCGCCAAGCTATAGATCAGGTACAAGACAAATCCATCATAAACCAAAGAAAAATAGATCCAAAATGACAAGCTGATGCCGATGGCTTTG
>NZ_CDSBKL010000610.1:0-1727 GCF_977115555.1 Aquiflexum sp. | reverse complement strand
AATTTTGAAAGAGCGGTAAGACAGTGTGCCTCCTATAAATTTTGTGCCTTTTGAAAACTGACCATAGGAAAGAATTGGCATAAAAACCAAAAGAATAAGTAATTTTTTCATATTTGGGATGAAGATTATGTGAAGGGATAAAGGTAATTCATAGTTTTCAAATCAACGAGACCTCCTCCTTAAAAGTTAGGAATTTGTTAAATACCTTCAATTCTTTCTTTGACCATTAGATTTAGCCATTTTCGTTTTTTCCCCTATTTTTGTACTTATGCTTTCCAAAAAGACCAAATATGCTTTTCATGCCTTGACATACCTCGGCAAGCACCGTGACCAAAAGACCGTCCTCATCCAGGATATTTCCGAAGAATACGGCATATCCCATAAATTTTTGGAAAACATTCTCCTAGAACTTAGAAAAGCCGGTATCCTCGGCAGCAAAAAAGGAAAAGGCGGCGGCTATTACCTGATCAAAGAACCCAAGGACATCCCCCTTTCCAAAGTAATCCGCCTGCTCGACGGTCCCATAGCACTGCTTCCCTGTGTCAGCCTCAATTATTACGAACCATGCGTGGAATGTAAAAGTGAAGCGCTTTGTGGCCTCAATAAAGTCATGATCCAAGTACGCGATGAAATGCTCAATGTATTGGAAAACAAGTCATTGGCAGATATTCTGGATAAAGAATAAAAATTTTTTCCCTATTACCCTATAATATTTATAGACTTTATATACTTTTGTAAAAGTGTTATAATGTTAGGTATATGATTTTAGACCAGCCGATCAAAAAATGGTTTGTGACCAAACAGGGCAAAGATTCCAATATCAAGAGCTTTATGAAATCCATTTCCTGGCGGATCGTCGGGACATTGGATACCATGGTGATCTCTTTTTTTGTCACCGGGCAGCTGGTGATGGCGATTTCAATAGGATCTATTGAAGTTGTTACCAAAATCATTCTTTACTACCTCCACGAAAGGGCTTGGGAAAGCGCTACCAAAATTGAAAAAGATGAGCCTAAAAAAGAATTTGCATAGCCTAAGTGAGAAGTTGGAAAGCCTTACTCCTGCTGAGGGATTGGCATTTCTTTCTGACCTTTTCAGAGGGAAAGTGGTTTTTTCTACCTCCTTGGGGCAGGAAGATCAGGTGATTACACAGATGATTGCCAGTAACTTTCTCCCGATCAATATATTTTCTTTGGACACAGGAAGGCTTTTTCCCGAGACACTTGACTTGATAGCCAGAACTGAATCCAAATACAACACCAAAATCAAAGTCTTGTATCCTGAAAGGGATTCTGTAGAAAACCTTGTCCATAAACAGGGAATCAACGGTTTTTATGATTCTGTGGAAAACAGAAAATCCTGTTGCCATGTCCGGAAAGTGGAACCACTCAAAAGAGCCTTGCTTGGAAACAGCGTTTGGGTCACCGGATTACGAGCAGAGCAAAGTGCCAACAGGAGTGAAATGAACAAGATCGAATGGGATGAATCCAATCAGATCATCAAGTTCAACCCGCTTTTGGATTGGACTTATATCCAAATGATGGAATATATAGAGAAAAAAAATATCCCTTATAATCCACTCCATGACAAAGGATTCACCAGCATAGGCTGTGCACCCTGCACCCGTGCCATATTGCCCGGAGAAGATGCACGTGCAGGCAGATGGTGGTGGGAAGATTCCAAAAAGGAATGCGGCTTACACGCTAAGTGAGAAGCGAGAAGCGAGA
>NZ_CDSBKL010000609.1:0-1745 GCF_977115555.1 Aquiflexum sp. | reverse complement strand
AAGCACTCTAAAATCCTTTAGCTTTTCCAATTGGGAAATTTCATGTCTTTTCAGAGTTTTAGTATCCAAATTGACCAATCCAATTGTGGTACTGTTTTGATCAATTTGTTCAATAATGGTGTAAAATTCTTTTTTCCCTTTCAAGAAAAAGTAATTAGGATTAAGGTCCTCCTTTCCAAAAAGACTATCTCCGGAGAGTTTTTCCTTTTCATAATTGAACTTGGAAATTTTTTGACCATCCTGTTTTAGTATCGTCCAAGAGCTAAAGTTTGAGAAAAGGAACTGACCTTCTCCGAGATCAAATATCCCATTGGGGTTTTCTATTGCATTTGGACCCTCTTTTTCAAGTTTTACTTTTCTATCCAACACAAGGTTATCCAAATCAATAACTTCTATCTGATACGTACTTCCATCAAAATCATACAGGAATTTTTTATCATTTGACAGTTCAAAGACATGGAGATGCGCACCAGCCATGAGGATTTCTCCTTTGGAATCTACCAAGACAGTGTCGATTTCAACAGAAAAGTCAAAGGAACCATCTTTTCCATTTCCATTTTCATTCCCGCAAGACAATAATAACATTAAGGCAAATACAAAACTTAGATTTTTCATTTGAAAGGAGAATCTCTAAAAATAAACCCGAAAGCTGTAATGAACAAGAGGTTAGTTGTTTTTTGTACTTTTTTCCCCAACCTTTAAAACGAAGTATTAAATATCCGCAAGAGATGAAAAAACCAGCCTGCCTCATCATGTTTATTCTTCCCCTTTTGTTTTCCTGTATCGACAAAAGCGTCCCTGACTTTAGTGAATGCATCTCTTCAGGTTCTTTGGAAAAATCGATCCTTGAAACAGAAGTATTGGGAACTTGGGAATGGCAGTTTATGGTTTGCTGTCCTGAATCTACCGAGGGAATGAAAAGGGATTCAAATTTACATGCGGGTACAAAAATCACCTTGTACGATGATGGCACAGGTAAGAAAGAAGACAAATCCGGAATTATAGATTTTTCTTGGAAGCTAAAAACAGTTGATTTCAACTATTATGGTTTTGATACAGATCCAAGAATCTTTTCAATTTCGGGAAGATTATTTATCTGTAACGACCAATTGTTTGCCAATGACAGTTATCGTGACGGCGCCGACAATTACTTCAAGAAAATCAAGGGACCTGAGATTAAACCAAATTAAAATCTTTTCCAAAGTTTGAAACTTTGGAAGAATTATTCTTCAAAATCAAACCGTTACCCCATACAATTCTTTCAACTTCTCCACAGTATAACCGATCTCCTCTTTGGTGGTGAACCTACTAAAGGAAAACCTGACGGATTCTCTTTCGGAATTGTGGTTGATGGCACGGAGAACATGCGAACCCACAGTGGCGCCGCTGCTGCATGCCGAACCGCCTGAAGCTGAAATCCCATGCAAATCCAGGTTGAAGAGCAGCATACCGCTATTTTCTTCAGAAGGTGGCAAACTCACATTCAGTACAGTATAGAGACTTTTTTCAAAATCCGCTGAAAGCCCATTGAAACTGACCTCAGGAATATTGTTTTGAAGTAATTCAATAAAATGCTTTTTCAATCCCTCGATATGTGCACGGTGTCCGGCCATATCTTCATAGGCGAGTTCCAGGGCTTTGGCGATGCCTACTATGCCGATGACATTCTCGGTACCTCCACGCATATTCCTTTCCTGCGCACCGCCATGAATGAAGGGATGGATTTTCTTGTCTTTTCTTACATA
>NZ_CDSBKL010000608.1:0-1746 GCF_977115555.1 Aquiflexum sp. | reverse complement strand
ATCACCTTGGTGGACGTGGTGGTGTTTCTACCGATCCTCTTCCTGCAAGTTTTTGTAGCGGATATGTTAAAGCAGTTTTCTGTGGTCGTGATTACCTCCACGATGACGAGTTTGCTGGTAGGATTTACGCTTACGCCTTGGATGGCTTCACGGATCGGCAAGTCAGAAGACCTTCAACCCACAAATTTCTTCAACAAATTCCTGATCTGGTTTGAGCACCAGTTGGATACTTTCATCGCTTGGTACGGCAGACAGTTGGATTGGGTTTTGGACCATAAGCTTGTGTTTATGGGAATCATTTTGGCGCTTTTTGCCATGACCGGACTTATCCTGAAGCAGGGAATAATCGGTAAGGAACTGATTGCCACCGGAGATCAGGGAAAGTTCAGTCTTTACCTAGAATTTGACAAATCCACCGGAATCAAGCAGAACAACCTCAAAAGCCAAGAAATAGAGAATTTCCTATTGGAGCAACCTGAAGTGGCCACCATCTTCAGCAACATCGGCGGCCCAACCACCGGAATCGGAAGCCTTGGCGTGGGTTCACCCAATAAATCCGAACTCACCATCCAGCTAAAACCCGCAAAGGAAAGAGGCAATATCCCAACAGAAACTTATATGAAAGAAGTCAGGGAGGAGTTGCAAAAAGAATTTCCCGGAGTAAGTTATTCCATGACCGCATTGGGGCTGATCCCAAGATCCGCACCCATAGAAATAACCCTCAGCGGCCCGACTACCGAAAGTGTCATGGCTGCGGCAAATGACTTGAAGGCCATTGTCGAAAACATTCCCGGATCAGACTTTGTAAAATTGTCAGTGGAAGAAGGAAGTCCTGAGTTCCAGGTCATCCCCGACCAATACAGACTGCAGCTATTTGGTCTGAACAATGCTTTTGTGGGACAAAATCTCCGATCTGCCCTGACCGGAAATGACGATGCCTCCCTGACAGAAGGGGGAATCGAATATCCTGTCCGTATCCAATTGGATAATTTTAACCGGCAAAATTATGAGGACATCAGACGGATTTTGATCACCAATCCAATGGGCTTCCCCATCGAACTCGCCCAGGTAGCCGATATTTCCCAAAACAAATCACCTTCCCTACTCGAGAGAAAAGACCGTCAACCTGCTGTCACCCTGACTGCCAATGCCCTTGGAAGACCTTCCGGCACCGTTGCCGACGAAGTCGTAGCAAAACTCCAAACAAACCCACTTCCTGCTGACATCAGCATGGTGTGGGGTAGTGATATCAAAAGGCAAAATGACAGTTTTGGAGCTTTGGGATCGGTTTTGCTGATTTCCTTTTTACTAATCTACCTCATCATGGTAGCCTTATATGATAGTTTTATCTATCCCTTCGTCGTCCTTTTCTCTATTCCTGTAGCAGTCATCGGGGCGTTTTTAGCGCTCAACCTTTCCATGAACAACCTCAGCCTCTTTGCATTGCTTGGTCTGATCATGCTGATGGGATTGGTAACCAAAAATGCCATCCTGATTGTGGATTTTACCAACCAACTCCGATCAGAAGGGATGGAAGTAAGAAAAGCGCTGATCACTGCCGGCAAAGGCAGAATGCGTCCGATCCTAATGACTACCATATCGATGGTCGTTGGGATGCTGCCCATAGCCTTAGCAGCCGGCACAGCGAGTGAGTGGAAAAACGGGTTGGCTTGGGTGATTATCGGTGGCTTGATGTCGTCACTGATATTGACTGTCTACCTCGTCCCTGTGGTTGATTATTTCTTT
>NZ_CDSBKL010000607.1:0-1755 GCF_977115555.1 Aquiflexum sp. | reverse complement strand
TTTTAGGATTGGGTATGGTGTCTTGTTCTGAAAAAGCCGTGCCACTAAGCGAAAACCACATTATCCCGAAGCCACTTTCGGTTACAGCGTCTGAAGGGTCATTTACTTTGGACCAAAAAACCACTTTGGTTGCATCAGGTGACGCTGCTGAAGTCAATCCTATTATTTCTATTTTCCAAAGCTTAATCAAACCTTCCACCGGATTTGATCTACAGACAGCCGAATCAGGAGAGTCCAATTTTATTCTGTTTGAAATAGAGCAGGCTTCCCAAAAAACAGACGGAGAATATACAATATCTATTGAAGAAAATAGCATAAAAATAAGTGCCTCAAATGGAGAAGGCCTTTTCAACGGTGTTCAGACTTTGAGGCAACTAATGCCGGCCGGAATTGAATCCTCTGCCAAATTAGGAGGCAAGGTCAAAATTGGGGCAGGAAAAATCGAAGACAAACCGGAATATGCCTACAGAGGATTTATGTTGGATGTGGCGAGACATTTCTTTCCTGTGGAAGATGTAAAGCACGTCATTGACCTGATTGCAAAATATAAGATCAACTATTTGCACCTTCATCTTTCGGATGACCAAGGTTGGAGGATCGAAATCAAATCTTGGCCATTGTTGACTGAAATCGGTGGCAAAACCGAAGTAGGTGGCGGAGAAGGGGGTTTTTATACCCAAGAGCAATACAAGGACATTGTGGCATATGCCCAGTCAAAATTCATTACCGTAGTACCTGAAATCGATATGCCCGGTCATACCAATTCAGCTTTGGCTTCTTACGGACAATTGAATCCGGGCATCACAGTTCCGGAGAAAGGTGCTGTTCCTTTTGATAGGAAAGATTTGGGTGTTGATGGTATGGCTACTCCGCTTTATACAGGTATCGAAGTCGGTTTCAGTACTTTGGATACGGACAAAGAAGTTACTTACCAATTTATAGATGATGTGGTGCGTGAGTTGGTGGAGATGACTCCCGGCCCATACATTCATATAGGCGGAGATGAATCTCTCGTGACCGAATTGGAGGACTATATTCCTTTTATGGAAAAAGCCCAGGCCATTGTAACCAAATATGGCAAAAAATCATTGGGATGGGATGAAATAGCCCATGCAAAACTTGAACCCGGAGCTGTGGCACAATATTGGGCAAAGGCTGAAAATGCGGTATTGGCCATCAACCAGGGCAATCAGGTTTTGGTTTCTCCTGCTACCAAGACCTATCTTGACATGCAATACGATTCAACAACACAGTTGGGACTTCATTGGGCAGCATATATCGAATTGGATGATGCTTACAATTGGGATCCGACAGAATTGGATGCAGCTGTTAAAAAGGAAAATGTCTTAGGTGTAGAAGCCCCACTGTGGTCGGAAACAATTACCAACAGGGAGGAAATTGAATTCATGATGTTCCCGAGATTGGCAGCAATTGCCGAAGTGGCTTGGACCAAAAAGGAATTGAGAAATTGGGAGTCATTTACATCAAGACTTAAAAAACATACCGAGCGTTGGGATGTGATGGGATTGAATTATTACAAATCTCCAAAGTTGGTTTGGGAGGAGAAAAAGTAACCAATCTATAGGACACAGACAATACCTGTCTGCCGTGGCGGAGCTGTTTTCATTGGACTTCATTTGGGTTTTAGGTAGTTAACGGCAAGAAATCGGTCATACCAAAAAGTTAAATGTTGAAATCATAAAATCCGGGAATCATTTAATGGTTTCCGGATTTTTATAATAAGATGGCGTGAGA
>NZ_CDSBKL010000606.1:0-1761 GCF_977115555.1 Aquiflexum sp. | reverse complement strand
TTTTACTCGTTAAAATTTCCCCATTTTTGAGAAAGGTTAATTTCAAATTCTTGACTTCATATAGCTGTTCAATTTTTCTATTCTTCTTTTGGAGTGGGAATGACAACCCCGACCTCTTTTGAAAACTTCTCCCATTCCCCCAGCATTTCCTGATATTTTTCGGGAAAAGTTCCGGTCAGATCATTTTTCTCTGCAAGGTCTGATTTGAGGTTATAAAGTCGGAAATTACCCAAAAGGAAAGGGCGCTCAATATTCACAATCTTCCAATCCCCTTTTCTGATCATGGCATAGCCCCGATGTTCCAATCCAAATACATAGGTAGAATCGTGAACCGAATCTGATTTTCCTGATAGCAATGGGACAAGCGATTTTCCAAGCAAGGGTTTTACTGCTTTTTCCTTCCATTTGTCCGGATAACTGATACCTGCCAATTCATAGAAAGTAGGTGCAAAATCCATCAAAGTCAAGAATGAATCATTGATGCTGCCTTGGTTTTCGATTCCCGGTCCGGCTATGATCATCGGAGTATTAATCCCTCCTTCGGTGGTAAAACCCTTGTAAAATTTGAATGGCGCTGAACCCGCCTCGGCCCATTGTGAGCCGTAGGAAATAAAGGAATTTTCTTTTCCCATCTCGGCATATTCGTCTGAATAATTTTCCTGGATAAAAGGGCCATAAAATGAACTGTAATAAAAATCCTCTGCCGCTGCCCCGTTGTCTGACATAAAGACAATCAGGGTATTTTCATATTGCCCTGTTTCTTTTAAGTAAGTGATTATCCTTCCGATGTTATAATCCAGGTTATCCACCATACCGGCATAAAGCTCCATCTTTCGCGCTTCCTTTTTTTGCTCATCGGGTGAAAGAGAATCCCAAGGCTTGACATTGGGATGGGACGGGGGCAATACTGCATTTTCTGAAATCATTCCTGCTTTCTTTAAACTTTCAAAGCGCTTTGCCTTCAATACCTCGTAACCTTCATCATAGCGGCCTTCATATTTTCTCCAATATTTCTCCTCAACCTGCAGTGGCCAATGGGGAGAAGTATAGGCAGCGAATGTAAAAAATGGTTTTCCGTCTTCCCTGTGACGGTCGATGTAGGAAATAAGTTTGTCTGTATAAAAATCAGTGGAATAATCTCCTTCCTTCCATTCTGCTTTTTCACCATCTTCGGTATATTCTGTTATCGGAGTTTCAGGAAAAATCCCCGCATTACTAAAGTGATTTGCTCCTCCTTCTCCCTTGATTGAAAATGAATGTTCAAATCCTTTTGCCTGAGGCCCATGCTCAAGTTTATCCCCTAAATGCCATTTTCCTGCCATATAGGTATGATATCCAGCGGTTCGAAGTAAATCCGGAAGGGGTATAATTCTATCAGTCAAATGTCCTTCATAACCCGCGACTTTGGTTTGGAGTTGTTGCGAACCCATACCTGCGATATGGTTATTATTTCCCGATAAAAGCATAGCCCGAGTGACTGCACAAACTGGGGCTGTATGAAAACGGCTAAAACGGATACCTGTTTTGGCAAGTTCGTCTAGGTTTGGCGTGGAAATATCACCTCCAAAGGAACCCAAATCCGCATATCCCAAATCATCGGCCACGATCAGTAGTATATTGGGAGGCTTTGGCTTATTGCTCTCTTGTTGGCAGGAAACCATTGAGCAACCAATAAAAGTTACAAAGAAGATAAGTCTAGAGATATTTTTCATTTTCCGTACTTCATTTAATTTTTATTGTTTACAAGCCATTAATTCCAAG
>NZ_CDSBKL010000605.1:0-1768 GCF_977115555.1 Aquiflexum sp. | reverse complement strand
TCACAGTCACAGTCAGCAGTGGTGTAATTGAAAGTATAAGTCCAAAGTGCAATTATCAAATCTTGGTCAAAGGATATTAATTGATATTGGATATTAATGGATATTAAATAAACGGGGCAGCCATCTGATATCCCCTATTCTATCCATCTGACGCTTGACATTAAGAACAAGAATTGAAGTCCGAAGGAAGCGGCTATGGACTGTCGACCGTGGACCAAAAACAATTAACCAATAACCATTAACCTCTAACCAAATAACCAATTAACCAATAACCACACAGCAAATGACCATCCTCACAGCCTTACTTGCACTCGGCGGACTGACGCTTCTCTTGGCACTGATGCTGATCGTGGCCAATACCAAACTCTATGTCTATGAAGACCCGAGGATAGACGAGGTCGAAAGCATGCTTCCCCATGCCAACTGCGGTGCCTGTGGGTATCCCGGTTGCAGGCCATTTGCGGAAGCCTTGGTCAAGGGTGACATGCTGCCGGGAAAATGTACCGTGAGCAGTGAAGAAGGCCGGAAAGCCATCGCCGCCTACCTCGGCGTAGATGCCGGAGCGGAAGAAAAACGCGTGGCAAGACTCGCCTGTGCAGGGGGAACGAATGTCGCCATCAACCGCGCCGAATACGAAGGCCTCTCAAGTTGCCGAGGCGCAGCACTGATCTCAGGAGGAGGAAAAGGCTGTTCTTGGGGATGTCTCGGACACGGGGACTGCGAGACGGTCTGCGATTTTGATGCGATTTCGATGAATGAATTCGGGCTTCCCGTGGTAGACGAAGCCAAATGTACCGCCTGTGGGGACTGTGTGGAAGTCTGTCCCAAGGACCTTTTTTCACTTCATCCCATCAGCCACCGCCTTTGGGTGGCCTGCAAAAGTCAGGAAGCCGGCGACGGGGTTCTCGAGGACTGCGAAGTAGGCTGTACCGCCTGCGGCAAATGCGCCATGGATGCCCCCGGCCTGGTCACCATGAAGTACAACCTTCCCGTGATCGACTATTCCGGAAGACACCAAACCCAAGTTCCGATCCAACGCTGCCCTACCGGTGCCATCGTATGGTTGGATGAAAAACAAGGCCCTATCAAAGGCCCCGAAGCGAAGAAAATTATCAGAAAAGGAAAGCTGAAAATGGGGGAAAGCTAAAATAATGATGAATTAATAATGATGAATTACTGGAGCCGTCATCTGGAAGTATTTACGGAAACTAAAGGATCTCCTTTATCGAAGAAGCGAGAAACGAAAGCCGAAAGAATTCTGAATTCATAATGATGAATTAATTGAACCGTCATCCTGAGTCCTCAACATTTTTTGGATTGTTCAGAAAAGGAAAAGACATATAATTCAAAACCCCCAACGGGGGTTGAACCATTAATAGCCCCGGGTTGCCACCCGGGGATAAATGGCGATTTTGAAATTCAGGCCAACCCCAAAGGGGTTGAACATCCTTGAATGAATCATATTCTGTCATCATGAAGGAGGCATTGCCTGTTAATGAGACTCTTCTCCGCCACGGCGGATCAGAGTGACGACCCGCACAATCCCCTCATTCTGAACCGGAGCTTGCGAAGGTGAAGAATCTCAAAAAAATAAAGACCTTTCTCCCAATAACCATCGAGATCAATCGGGGTAATGTACAGCTCATAAGTAAACAAAGGGTAACCCAGACACGGAGTATCCCTAACTCAGACACGGAGTATCCATAGCTAGGACACGGAGTATGGTAAGGGGAAGGTGTACGGAAGGTATACTAAAGTATAGGGGAAG
>NZ_CDSBKL010000604.1:0-1773 GCF_977115555.1 Aquiflexum sp. | reverse complement strand
CGGATGCTTTTTGGAAGCCCAAACTGGAAAAGGTCGCTTCTTCTGCCCTTCAGGTCTGCATCCAACAGACAGAAGTAGAAACTGGCAGAATCCGGAATTTTGAGAAAGCGGCAAGAAAATCAGGGGAAACTCATGAAGGGATTTATTATGATGACAGTGATGTGTACAAAGCTTTGGAAGCCATTGCCTATTCCCTCAAAAACCAATCTGATCCTGCGCTTGAAGCCAAGGCGGACGAATGGATCGATAAAATCGCAGCAGCCCAAGAGGCTGATGGGTATATCAATACTTTTTATTCTTTGACCGGATTGGAAAACAGGTGGCAAGACATGGACAAGCATGAGGCTTATTGTGCAGGCCATCTGATGGAAGCAGGAGTGGCGTATTATCAGACCACCGGCAAAAGAAAACTGTTGGATGTAGCGATCAAAATGGCTGACCATATAGACCAAACATTCAGGCAGGCAAACAGGCCTTGGGTAGTTGGTCATGAGGAAATCGAACTCGCTTTGGTCAAATTGTATAAAGTCACCGATGAAGAAAGATACCTTGAACTTTCAGATTGGTTTTTGGACCAAAGAGGTCGTGGACATGGCGTAGGGGGAATTTGGAACAATAAAAACTGGGGTCCAAAATATGCGCAGGACGATGTTCCTGTCAAAGAACAAAAGGAAATCACTGGCCATGCAGTCCGTGCCATGTACCTATACACCGGTGCGGCAGATGTCGCAGCAGCAAAAAATGACGATGGCTATATGAATGCCATGAAGACCGTTTGGGAAGATGTAGTCTACCGCAACATGTACATTACAGGAGGAATTGGCTCCTCGGGAAGCAATGAAGGTTTTTCTGTCGATTATGACCTGCCGAACGAAAGGGCTTACAGTGAAACATGCGCTTCGGTAGGTATGGTTTTTTGGAATCAGCGGATGAATTCGCTGGAAGGAGATTCCAAATACATAGATGTGCTCGAAAGGAGTCTTTACAATGCGGCCTTGGACGGTTTGAGCCTTCAGGGAGACAGGTTTTTTTATGGCAATCCATTGGCTTCAAATGGGCAACATTCCCGTAGGGCATGGTTTGGCACTGCTTGCTGTCCTTCCAATATTTCCAGATTGGTGGCTTCGGTAGGGGATTATATCTATGCGACTTCAGCAGATGGGATTTGGGTCAATCTTTTTATCGGAAGCCGGACCAATATCCAAATGGGTAATGTAAATGTACCTGTGGAGATCAAAACCAATTTCCCAATGGATGGAGTAGTGAATATTGCCATGAATCCTGATAAGAAAACAACTTTCAGCCTGAATCTAAGGTTGCCGGGATGGGCAAAGGAACAGCCTGTTCCGGGAGATTTATACCGGTTTGAAGGTACATCCAAAGAAAGATTCTCCGTGAGCCTCAACGGTAAGCCTGTGGAATATACTCAGGAAAACGGCTATGTCACGATCTCAAGAAAGTGGAGCAAAGGCGATGTAGTCCAATATACCTTGCCGATGGAAATCAGAAAGGTGAAATCAAGAAATGAAGTCGAAGCCAACCGGGACAGGATTGCCTTGCAAAGAGGGCCATTGGTCTATTGTGTGGAAGGGGCTGACAATGATGGTAGGGCTTGGAATATTGTAGTTCCTGCGAATACCGAATTCAAGGAAGTGGAATATCAAGTGTTGAATGAAAGGGTGATGGCCATTCAGGCATATGTGCCCGTAGTGACTGTTGCCGATGATGGGTCTACTGTGAAAACAGAGAAAAAAAGCATTACAGCCATTCCTT
>NZ_CDSBKL010000603.1:0-1785 GCF_977115555.1 Aquiflexum sp. | reverse complement strand
AGGATGAGGTTAGAAACAATAGGCGGCACAGCCGCTATTTCCTCCGGACTTCTAGGGGTCAATGCAATGTGGGCGTGAATTTTGGCCGGGCCTTCTTTGGATTCAAAAGGGAGTTTGTCGGTAAATAACCAATAAAAAACCACACCCAACGAATAAATATCTGTATAATATCCTATATCGGTACTTATCCTTCCTGTCTGTTCCGGGGCAATAAAATCATCATCCGCTTCAGAAAAGATCAGCCTGCTTTGTACTCCGATTTTTCTTTGAATGCTTGTAGCTAGGCCTAGACTGATAAAATATATCTTGTTTGTTCCTGATTCGATCAGGATATGGTTCGGATTCAGATTAAGATGTACGATTTCCTGACTGTGTACTTCTTCGAGCCTTTTGGTGATGGCTACACAAATTTTTAATTTGTCAATTATACTAAGCGAACTTGAATTATATTCCTTGAGGTTTTGTCCTTTGATAAATTGCAATTTGAGATTAAGTTCAGAACTGCTGTTTTCACTTCCCAAAACCTTTCTGAATCCTTCAATAGATTTGCCAACAAATGACGCCTCATTCCCTGATTTAAGGTAGTCTATTTGTGAAAGGGTAGAAAGAGAAGCCTTTTTGATGACAAAATTTTGCTCAAAAAACGATTCCGATCTCAGAATAGAATGTATTTTGGCTGCATACAAAACATGCAATTTCATTTATGTTAAATTTTGAGGATAATAATGAAAGCGTCAATTGTCAAATAATCTGGGTATCGATGATAAGCGGCATCAATAGCTTTTGATTTAAATATAATACATTTTTTATTATTCAAACCACCTAATAATATTTTGTTATCCAGAAACTTTACCCTATTTTTAATTACTTTCAAATTTATTCTCTTGACAGTTGTAGAGATTCTTCAAATACAAACTTCTTAAAAATTATGTCAGATCAGCTTTCAGGTAAAAAAATAGGGCATGAATATGTCACTGCCGATGAGGACAGTATCGCCTCCCAAATGGTCAATGAATTTGAGGCCCAGGTCACCAGAATGTACAAAGACAAGAAAATGCTCAGGCAGGTCCATACCAAAATGCATGGCTGTGTCAAAGCGACTTTTACAGTAGAGAAAGACCTGCCTAAAGAATTGAAAGTTGGGGTCTTTAAGCATGAAAAAGAATACCAGGCATGGGTTAGGTTTTCAAACGGCAACACCCAAACACAGAAAGATAAGAAAAAGGACATCAGGGGGATAGCCATCAAACTGATGGGAGTTCACGGAGAAAAAATACTGAAAGACGAACATTTCCTGGAAACCCAGGATTTTTTATTGATGAGCAGTGAGACATTTTTTGCAAAAACCATTAAAGAACTGAATACGCTCTTGACAGCACTGACTTCTGCCAGCAAAATCAAAACGCTTCTTTACTTCCTGAACCCCTTGCACCTTCCCACGCTGATGCGGATCAAAAAAAGTATGGTTGCTTGTGATAATCCGCTCAGTATCCCTTATTGGAGTACACAGCCTTACCAATTCGGGACGGTTGACCGAGCAGTAAAATACCACCTCAGACCTTCTCCAAGCAATATAACTGTGGTAGAAAACACCAAGGATTATGATTACCTGCGTTACAACCTAGCCCAGACTCTATACGACAATGAAGCCAAATTTGACTTTTTTGTCCAATTCCAAACCGATGCTGATGCAATGCCGATAGAGGACCCAACAATTGCTTGGACCTCACAATACGTAAAGGTAGCTTCCCTGACTATCCATCCTCAGACTTTCGACAAAAATGC
>NZ_CDSBKL010000602.1:0-1785 GCF_977115555.1 Aquiflexum sp. | reverse complement strand
TGATCGATGAGGGAACAGATATCCTTTGGGAAGGAAACTGGAATTCCATGGACAATGATCCGGACAACAGAATTTTCAACCAGAACAACAACTTCAAAAAGTGCCCGGCACCAATGGATGCCCATGCGGGATTTGGGGAAGATGTAGCTTTCATAGATCCCAAAGCTGATAAAAACGGAAAAAGTACCTGCGGATTTGTCAACCAAAACCTTGGCATAGGACTTACACTGACTTTCAATAAGAATCAATTGCCTTGGCTGATCAATTGGCAACATTGGGGCAAAGGTGAATATGTGACCGCCCTCGAGCCGGCCACCAATCCACCGATCGGTCAAAGCGGTGCAAGAAAAAACGGGACTTTGATTGAATTGCAACCCAAGGAAAAAAGAGGTTATGACTTGGAAATCAGAATTATTTCTTCAAAAGTGGAAATTGAAAAACTAGTCTAATTAATAAAAAACCTCTTTTTTCAATTTCAATAAATATCTGAAAGGATCAAAAGCATAAACATTAATAAACAAGCAATAACCCAATAACCAATAGCAACCATGAGTTTGGCAAAAAAAGCATTAGAACAAGGAGAAGGCATTTTGAGATTGACCCCGACATGGGTTCCCCGTTCTTTTTGTGTTCCGGGAAGAAGGATCAAACTTCATCCTGACGATTACTACGCACTAGGAGGAGCACGTGGCGGCATTGATGAGCGGTGGTTTTCTTCCACCACCCCTGCACAAAATGGTCCTTTGACAAGCAAAAATGAAGGACTCAGTCATATCGCTTTGGAAGAAGGCGGCAAAACAGAACTCTTTCTTTTAAAAGATGCCATAGCTGAACTCGGTGCACAAATTATCGGAGACCGGCTTTGGAACAAGTATAAATCATGGCCGATGTACTCCAAGTTTTTTGACAACATGGGACCACTCCCCCACCATATCCATCCGAGTGATGAATTTGGTGCATTGACCGGACAAAACGGTAAGCCTGAAGCTTATTATTTCCCTCCTCAGGTGAACAACCACGGCGGGGATTTCCCATATACTTTCTTCGGAATTGCACCGGGGACATCCAAAGAAACCATTTTGGAATGTCTGAAAAACTTCAACAAAGGGGATAACAAAATCACCAATTATTCTCAGGCATTCCGCCTTCAGCCCGGAACAGGTTGGGATGTGCCACCGGGAATGCTCCATGCCCCCGGAAGCCTGTGTACCTACGAACCACAAAAAGCCTCTGATATATTTGCCATGTACCAATCTTTGGTCAATGAAGCGATTATCCCGGATGAATTGCTGTGGAATGCTACTCCAAAAGACAGAATCGGAGATTATGAGCTGCTTTTGGAGATGATCGATTGGGATTTGAATGTCAATCCAAACCTGATGGATAACCACTACATGGAACCAAAGCCTGTTCATGATGAAGCCACCATGCATGCAGCAGGATTCCACGAGTCTTGGATTTGCTACCGCTCTCACGATTACAGCGCCAAAGAACTGACAGTATTCCCAGGTCAGACTGTAACCATCACTGACAACGCCGCATATGGAATGATCATGATGCAGGGTCATGGAAAAATGGGAGCATGGGATATCGAAACCCCGGCTTTGATCCGTTTTGGACAATTGACGCATGACGAGTATTTCGTCAGTGAAAAAGCTGCTATGGCAGGGGTAAAAATCACCAATCATTCCAAAACCGATCCTATTGTCATGCTGAAGCACTTCGGACCTGACAATCCTGATTTAAAAATCTAACTATTTGGTAAAAAGTATATTGTACCTAGTA
>NZ_CDSBKL010000601.1:0-1789 GCF_977115555.1 Aquiflexum sp. | reverse complement strand
GTCTCGCGCAGGCACTTTGGAAAGTGCAGCATACCAGGTCAGAAGCAGAGGTTTCCAAATTTGTTTCCAAGCTCAGGGTTTATGGAATTTCTGATCAGGACTTTGCCGGGATCTGGGTCAGGCATAATTTTCCGGGAATTTTTTATATCGTGGATGCTAGTGCTGGAGATAATTGGAGGGAATATTACAAAGCCACCTGGACCGGGATTTCAGGAGACAGATGGTACAAAAATGCCCCAATGGTGGATTTTGAGTTGGTCGACAATCCGTGGCTAAATGCCAATGTCAAAGAAAATCACGGTCCTTTGGGAGCCAATTACCTTGATGTGATTTATATCA
This sequence comes from Aquiflexum sp., assembly GCF_977115555.1. Classification (NCBI taxonomy): domain Bacteria; kingdom Pseudomonadati; phylum Bacteroidota; class Cytophagia; order Cytophagales; family Cyclobacteriaceae; genus Aquiflexum; species Aquiflexum sp. Next base: position 1,450 of record NZ_CDSBKL010000601.1, on the reverse strand, counting down.
TGGAAGGGGATACTCCTTCTTTTTTTGGTTTGATCAATAACGGTTTGGGTTGGTACAAAAGCCCCACCTATGGAGGCTGGGCAGGAAGGTACGAATTATGGCAATCCTACGGTGAGAAAGACAAAATCTGGACATCCTCCATCAATACCCAAGATGAAATCACTTTGGCCGATGGCAGGAAGGAAGCGTCCAATCAGGCCACAATCTGGAGATGGAGGAAAGATTATCAGCATGATTTTGCGGCAAGGATGGATTGGAATATCGCCGATGATTATAAAAAAGCAAACCATAATCCTGTCATTGTACTCAATGGAAACAAAGGAAAGGCATTGGCTTTTGGGAAAGTGGATTCAGGAAAAGCTGTCAAACTTTCTGCAAAGGAAAGCATGGATCCCGACGGAGACCAAATCAGGTACAAGTGGTGGATATACAAGGAAGCCGGCGCCTATACCGGAGACCTTAAGTTATTCGATCCGCATGCTATGGACATTGAATTCGTTATGCCTGAATTGGGTGAAAATCAGACTTTACACATCATCCTCGAAGTAGAGGATTCAGGTAGTCCGTCTTTGGTTTCTTACAGGAGGGTGGTGTTGGGGAATTGAAAAAACTATGTTTGGTTTTAATTTTAGAAGACTGAATCAGTTCCTATCCATAATTAAATCAAAATGATGAAGCCCTTTTAAGAGGCTGAAATGCTTATCAAACGTATATAAGGTTATCTTTTGATCGATAATTTGTTGAAAAATTAATAAATCAGGAATCCCGACTTTATTGATCCCGTTTTTGATGTTCATTAATTGATATTGCCTGATTATTCCCCAATCAATTTCAAGTTGAATATTTTCAACTGTCAAAAGACTTTCAGCGATATCTTTTCTTTTTTGTAAGAGTAAAGAAGGAATCAATTCTGTAAGGATAACGTCATTAGTACAGATAAGATCCTCTTTGATTAGGTCTTCTAGAAAAGGTATATCACGGGTCCTAAAATATTCAATCCAAACAGAACTATCCACCAGTACCTTATATCTTGACATTACTTTCTATCTCTAAGTACATCAAGATCTATGTCAAGGTCAATTTTTCCCTTAAAGGTCAAAAGCCGTTGCCTCTTTATTTTCTCAATTTTTTCTTTTAATGCATCCGTAATCAATTGGCTTTTTGTTTTTGCTCCTGTAAGCTTCATGGCCTCTTCTATAAGTTCTTCTGGGATTTCTAATGTGGTTCTCATATATTTTGATGCGTATTAGCATAATTAATTATGCAAATGTATTAAAACTCATTTTCATTACATAAAATCGAAAAGAGAAAAACAAAATTTTTACCAAATTAGAATATTGCATGAAGGTCTGGATTAATATACTGACTGTACTAAATTCCTTTCTTTTATAACATGTAAAATTGAGATTTTAAATATTGAAAGTTGGTGTAGGGATCTCTAATGCCTTTA
>NZ_CDSBKL010000600.1:0-1813 GCF_977115555.1 Aquiflexum sp. | reverse complement strand
CCAAACACCAATATGACTATGATTCCGCGACAGTGATCGGTTTCTTGAGACATTTCGGATTGGACAAGGATTTCAAATTGAATATCGAAGTCAACCATGCAACTTTGGCAGGACATACTTTCCAACATGAACTACAGGTCGCTGCGGATGCAGGGATGCTGGGTTCAATAGATGCAAATAGGGGAGATGCCCAGAATGGTTGGGATACCGACCAATTTGCCATCAACCTTCAGGAGTTAACTGAGGCCATGTTGGTGATTCTCCAAGCAGGAGGCTTACAAGGTGGAGGAGTAAATTTTGATGCGAAAGTAAGAAGGAATTCTACAGACCTTGAAGACCTGTTCTTGGCGCACATAGGTTCCATGGATGCTTTTGCAAGAGGCATGCTGATCGCCAATGACATCTTGGAAAACTCTGCTTACCTGGATTTGAGAAAGCAGCGTTATGCTTCTTTTGATGCAGGAAAAGGCAAGGAATTCGAAGAAGGAAAGCTGACTTTGGAGGACCTGAGGAGCCTTGCAGTAGCCAATGGCGAACCAAAACAAACTAGCGGCAAGCAGGAATTGTACGAAAATATCCTGAATGAATTTATATAGGATTCAATCAAATTGAAAATATTAAAACCGTCTAGTGTGAACTAGACGGTTTTTTTTGTTTCAAATCTCACATCTCCAATCTCCAATCTATTTCCTCATCGGTTCCACAGTCTGTATGGTCCCATCTTCATTGTGGACCAATTCAGTCATTTTGATATTGCGGAGGTGGGTTTTGTTTGCAAGTTCGGTGTCATGGTAGAAGAGATACCATTTGCCTTCAAATTCTACGATAGAATGGTGGTTGGTCCATCCCTGAACAGGATTGAGGACAACACCTTGGTAAGTAAATGGACCATAAGGATTGTCCCCGGTGGCATATGCGATAAAGTGGGTATCACCTGTTGAGTAAGAGAGATAGTATTTCCCATTATACTTGTGCATCCACGCCGCCTCAAAAAACCTTCTGTTGTTATCACCTGCCAAAATTGGATTTCCCAAGGAATCCAAAATCTGAACAGGTTTTGCTGCCTCGGCCAATTCCATCATGTCATCAGCCAACTTTGCCATTTGGGGCATGAGCGAAGGTTGGTCCGGAGCCGGAATTCCATCTGTAGGTCCTGCACCGACAGGTTGGTGCTTACCGTCCCGATATTGCTGCAATTGTCCACCCCAGATTCCTCCCCAATACATGTAATAACTGCCATCATCATCTTTGAATACTGCAGGGTCGATGCTGAAGGTACCTTTCATCGGTTCAGGATTGGCAACAAAAGGACCATAAGGTTCGTCAGAAACTGCCACTCCGATTTTGAATATGTCATTGGCATCTTTTGCAGGAAAATAGAGAAAATACTTTCCGTCTTTTTCCGCTGCATCAGGGGCCCACATCTGTCTTTTTGCCCAAGCCACTTCTGCCACATCCAATACTTTGCCATGGTCTGTGATCACACCACCGGGCTTTTCCATCGAATAAACATGGTAGTCCACCATGTTAAAGTGAGCGCCCATATCATCCTCTTTTACATCAGATTCCACATCATGGGAAGGGTAAATGTAAATTTTACCTTCAAATACATGGGCTGAAGGGTCAGCGGTAAATAAATCACTGATTAATGGCGGATTTAAAAATTTGGAAGCTCCAGCCTCTTCGACGACTTTTTCCTCAGTTTTTGGTGAACAAGAATAGACCAAAAGCGGTAAAACAGCAGCTGCTGTCATCGTTTTCACAAAATTGGTTTTCATAGGTTTATCGGTTTTTTTCCTTTAAAATTAGGGAT
>NZ_CDSBKL010000599.1:0-1829 GCF_977115555.1 Aquiflexum sp. | reverse complement strand
CTGCCCAAAGTTCGGCAGTAGCTGTTTTGATCACTTTGGCAACTTTGTTGGTGGCTAAAGTTGGGTCTTCTACGATGGAAGATCCTTCTGCTCCTCCAAACCCCACAACGCCATAATTGACATTGGTTTCATCAAAGGTTACAGGAAGGTTCATTTGAGTCTGTCCAAAAGCTTGGAAAAAAACCACAAATGAAAGCATCATGATAATTGTAAAATTTTTCATAGGCACTAGTTTTTTGTATTGGGTAAATTGTTTTGAAATTTTTTTGAGCGCAATCAGAAAAATAAATCTAACTACACTACCTGAAAAAATGAGAATTTGCCCTACATCATAACTACATCAGGCATTGAAAAAAATTACATCATATATACATCATAATAGAAGTTGAAATAAAAAATCAAGTTCGAAAGGCTGTAAAAAAATCTAAATAAGGCCTCTCTTTGTCAAAATTTGCGGCTTACCTCAAGTTAAATTTTAACTCTTGGATTTTTTCCATGTAGTCATATTGCAGGTCTTCATGTAAACCTAAAACAAGCTTCTCAATTTTTCCTACCTGCATCCTATACAAATTATCAATCACGGGATGGCGGAAATCCAAGAATCCATATAGTTTCAATTTTTCACAAAAGAAGATAATCAGTTCAATAAGGGTTTCTTTATCTTTGGTAAGTTTGAGGCTTTTATTCAGCTTTCTTCGGATACTTTGAGCGGACTTTTTAGCAAAATGATAATTCCGGGTATTGGATTTTTGGAATTCAAAATCGATTTCCTCCTGAACCAATTCAACAAATAATCTAGGATTATCTCTTTCAAAAAGTTTGAAGTACAACAAGGCTTTATTGTCCGTACTGAACTTGGCTAAATCCAATAACAGTACGGACAATTCTTTGGTATCAAGGAAGGCTAATTCTTTTTTAATATCTGCAAGGCTTCCGATTTTCATACCAGTTAAACTGTTTTTGTATCAGCCAAAAGGTAAAATCAAGGTGCTTTAAAAAGTTTTACATCTACAGCACTCAGTCCCTTTGGAGATTTTTCAGTTTCAAAAGTAACTTTATCATTTTCCTGAATAGGATCTATGCATTTATTGATGTGGACGAATATGCTGTCTTGGGATACTTCATCTTTAATGAAACCATAACCCTTTGAGGCATTAAAAAATGTTACTTTTCCTTTTCTGAGGTTTTCACCCGGAAGTGGCTCAGCGTGCTTTGAAACACCTATTTCAATGGTGTCTGCATCAAAAACCCTTTTTTTGGATGGATCTGGAGGAGTGGAAGATATATTACCAAACTCATCCACGTAAGCAATCATATTTTCGAAATCTGTAACCTTAGCGGTATTGGATTTTCTGTCATCTTTCTTTTGCTGCTTCTCCTGTTTTTTCTTCTGTCTTAATTTTTCTTTTTCCTTCTTGTCGAAGGTGTCTCTTGATTTTGCCATATGTTACAAAAATCCGGGAATTTTTGTGTATTTCCTATTTTATGGAAAAAGTATTTTAACAATTATTAACTCTGATTAAACTACAGACTGATAAAATGATCAAAATCATGTTTAAGCTAATTTTATTTTCCCTTCAAATAAATTCCTGCCACTCTTGTAAAGAATTTTTTAGATTGAGGATTATTTTACAGCAAAGTTTTGTTAGGATATTGGGCAAAGGTTAAGAAATAACTTTACCAAATTAGCCAACAATACGATAGTCAAACAATTTCATATGAAAGACCTCCAACAGATTTTACAAGCTTATCAAAACTGTAAAGCCCGCAACCAAAAAGCTGCTTTGGCCACGGTGGTAAAAGTTGATGGTTCAGCATACAGGCGACCC
>NZ_CDSBKL010000598.1:0-1830 GCF_977115555.1 Aquiflexum sp. | reverse complement strand
TCCTACCATGGTTTACGGGCCAAAGACAATTCCTTCAATGCGGATTTCAAACTGGAGCTTGATCCTGATCTTCCAACGGTCAATGTGGTGGCTTCGGATATCGGGCGGGTGATTTTAAACCTGGTCAATAATGCTTTTTACGCGGTCAGTGAAAAGTCAAAATCCGGAATAGAAGGCTATAAACCAGAAGTTATTGTCAGTACTAAGAAAACCGAAAATGGAATTGAGCTTTCTGTCCAAGACAACGGAAACGGCATTCCCGACGCTATCATAGAAAAGATCTTCCAGCCTTTCTTTACCACCAAACCCACCGGGCAAGGCACAGGATTGGGCTTATCCTTGTCTTATGATATTGTAAAGGCGCATGGGGGAGAAATCAAAGTGGATAGTTCTCCTGTTGGGGGAACTGAGTTTTTCATCATGCTAAAACAGACCCAAAATGTTTAGAAGTTCTTTAGTTTTCTTGATTTCCTTATCTATTTTGGTTGTTTCAAAAACTTCTGGCCAAAACCAGGTTTTTGTATTCACCCCAGATCAACTCGAAAAAGGCACCCTAAATCTTCCAGACATTACGAATTGGAAATTCAAAAAAGGATCCGATTCCCTTTGGTCTGACCCAAAATTCGATGATTCTTCATGGACCTCTTTGGATTCTTCAGATATCGTTAATTTAAAAACAGATGATTCCGGTTTTTTTGAAGGATGGTTTAGATTTAAATTCAAATTAGACGGCGAATTTGAAGATTTGCCCTCATTTTTAATTAGCAAAAATACTGCAGCTCAGGATATTTTCCTTAATGGTAAATTAACCACAAGCCTTGGAAATACGGGAAGAAATGGTAAACCATGGAAGGCTCACTCCATTTCAGAGACTATCCCTCAATTCGTTCCTATAGAAGCTAATAAAGAATATTTGGTCGCTGTTCATTTTGTGGATTTTTTGGATCCTAATGCATTGCTTAACACAGAATCCACTCTTTTAGCTCAATCAAGTTTCCTTTCTTTGACCACTTTTCAAGTTCTGGAATCTGAATTTGGGAAGGAAAACGTCTCCTTTGGCTTTTTCGGAGTGGTGCTTTCGGTTACTTTCCTGCTTGCCTTGCTATTTTTTGGGTTATTTATTTTGAATCCGAAGCAAAGTCACTTAATCTATATCGCTCTTGTGACTACTTGTATAGGGTTAATCCCCCTTTCCAGATTTGTTTCAATTCAAATTCAGGGTACAGCATTTCCTGCCTGGATTGTGATAGGAATCGGTTCTTTAGGGTTTCTTGGGATATTTACTTTTACGCCTCTTTTAGTTTCTTCTATCTTTCTGGGTAAAAGTCCCAAATGGTTAAAGGCTTTAATTACCTTCTTAGTACTTGTAACGATTCTATCTTTTTATTTTGAATTATATTGGGTCTTTTTCTTCCCTATGGCTATTGCCATTTTTTTGACCGGCTATTTCATTTTTAAGTCATGGAAAAATTTAAAAGGCTCCAAGTGGATCGTGCTAATTGGATTGATTTCAGTTCTCTTTTTCCTGACTTTCTTTTTAATTGGCAATACGTTTGAAATCGACTTCATCATAAATAATAGATATGTCTTTTTATTGCTCAATTGGCTTACCTTCCCAATCTTCCTTTTGATTTATGTGGCATTTTGGCTCAAAGAAAGTTTGGTAAAAGAAAAACAGAACGCAATAGAGCTCCTGAAAGTCACAAATGAAAAAAAAGAAATTCTGGAAAGGCAAAACATCATTCTGGAAGCTCAGGTAGAGGAGAGGACAAGAGATTTAAACCAATCCCTTGAGAATCTCAAATCCACCCAAGCCCAACTCATCCAATC
>NZ_CDSBKL010000597.1:0-1830 GCF_977115555.1 Aquiflexum sp. | reverse complement strand
CTTTAATAATATTGTTTTGAACACAATACAGTTTTATCCAAGAATTGTCTTGAACTCAAAACAATAATCAGTGTCCCGTTTCCTGATCCTCGCTTCTTTTACCTCAAATCTCGAATCTCAAATCTCAAATCTATTTCACAAAAATGCCATACTCAATATCCCCGTAATCATCAGCATCTTGGAAAGGATACTTAACTGGCTGAAATGGGCTTTGCGGTCAGCCATGTAGATTTTGTACATAAAGATGAAAAAGAGGATACTCAGACCGCTGAAATAAAAGTATAGCTGCGCATTGTTGATTTTGAAGGTTACAACCAAAATCGCACATACAAAGGAAATGGCAATCAGGAAAATAATTCTTTTGGTATTACGGAAGCCAAATACGATCGGAAGTGTCCGGCAACCGTGTTTTCTGTCTCCCTGCCTATCCTCAATGTCTTTGATGATTTCCCGGATAAGGTTGATGAAAAATGCAAAAATGGCATAGGTCAATACCAGCAATTCCGATTTTTGATAGTAATACCCGATCATCCAAATGGCAGTTCCTGTCAATAAGGCCACCGTGAAGTTCCCGATAAAGGGAAGTCTTTTTAAGGAATTGCTATATAGCCAAAGCAAAAAGGAGGCAATGAAATTGATCACCGCGATTCTGGGACTGACGATCAGCCCTATCCCAACTCCCGAAATATTAAGGATAGAGTGGAGGAAAATAGCCACACGTCTTTTCATCCCTTTGCCAATAATGACTTCATCAGGTTTGTTGATATAATCAATTTTGACATCGTAATAATCATTGATCATATAGCCTGCAGCGGTCAGGATTACTGTGGAAAGGATGATCAGGTAAAGGTTGATGTCTTGCAATACCGGAAGCCCTTTTCTCGTGGTCTCCACCAAAAAATAAGCCGTCATCAGCTGCGCAAATGCCACAATCACCAGATTTAAAGGTCTGCTGATTTTGAGAAGACTCCAAAATGAAAGTCTTTTGGTTTTGGTCGTGGCGATCATGGTTCAAAATTAAAAGAAAAAGGTCAGGAACTTGGATATATTCCTGACCTCTATCAACTTTATTTTAAGCTATTAGGTTTTGTATGTTCTACTTATTTTAAATCCAAATTTGGAAGTCCTGTTTTTTGGAGAAGTCCATCTTCTTTCATCAGTTTCTCAATATCGGCTATTGTTCTCGGTACAAATTCACTCAGGTTTTCATTTCCGTCTTGAGTGATCAGGATATTGTCTTCGATCCGGATACCGATTCCCCACCATTTTGAATCTACCGGACTTCCATTTGGAATATAGATGCCGGGTTCCACAGTCAGAATCATTCCCGGCTGTAAACTGCCATAAGCACCCCGGTCATGTACATCCAGGCCAAGATGATGCCCAATGCCATGTGGGAAATAGGGGTGACGTTCGCCGGCTTTAACCAAGCCTAACTTCACAAGTCCTTCATCAATAACTTTTCGGGCAGCGGCATCGACCTCCCTATAGTCAGCGCCAACGGTACACGCCTTGGTGCCTGCTTCCAAAGCCTTCAACACAATTTCATATATGGCTTTTTCTTCTTTGGAAAAAACGCCTTTGACCGGAGCTGTCCTAGTAATATCACCGGAATAACCTCTGTATTCTGCCCCGACATCCATCAGGACAACACCCTCTTGAAGATTTACAAGCCCGTTGTCAACATAATGCAGGATGGTGGAATTGTTGCCCGAACCGACAATAGAGCCATATCCGACATATTCTGCTCCCAAAGCTTTATGCACAAATTCGTGGGCTCCTTGGATCCCTCTCTCTGATGTGCCGGGTTGGATGGAACGGAAAGCTTCT
>NZ_CDSBKL010000596.1:0-1831 GCF_977115555.1 Aquiflexum sp. | reverse complement strand
AAAAACAATACAAAAAACAAATCTTCTGAAAATCAAATATATAATTCTTGATTTAGAAATCTATTTCAATTTATAGCCCAACCTTATATCCATATATTCTGCCACATGCCCATGGGCTTTGAGGGAAAAACCTAAAGAAAACCCTTTCAAAACACTGTAATTCAAGGTGTATCGCTGGTAAAAAAGGTATTCATTATATCCCGAAGGCTTGTATGTATATAAAGCCAATTTTTGATTGAAATCAAATCTGCCAAACAAAAAATGGTTGGCGATATACGGTGCCGGCATCAAAGCCTCTATCCGAGAATTCTCAACATCAACCGTGTAATCCAAAACCAATTCCAATCCTCCTCCTAAGGCATTGATCGAGGAAACAGATTTATAAACCCCTCCCAAAAGAGAAATAACGGGTCTTCTTCCTTCCGCCCATTGTGATTCTCCGGTTGTAAACCCACTTTCCAAATACCGATTCCATTCTTTTGATAAGGGTTTTTTATCATATTTCGGAAAAGCAACAGGATTTAAGTACCTGTTTATCCCAAGTCCTATCATGGGATAATTCATGCCCTTATTTGGTTGCCTTTGTCCGCCATTGGAAATATGGTTATAGGCAAAACTGAGATGGCCTGACCACAAACCTGAAAATCTATATTCAAACTTTGGCGTGAGAAAAAGCAAAAAACTGATCGGTGCCGAAAAAAAGATGTTTTCAGGATTGCTGTTTTCATCGTATACCTCATTCAGATAACTGATTCCAACTCCTGTAAGAAGGCTTATGGATGATCTTTTGCTCTTCCACAAAATAGGTTCAAAGCTTCCCGATAGGCTATAAGCTGAGCCCAAGACATCGGGATTAGAAAAGTTGTGGTAGGAAAATTGGACCCCCAAATAATGAAAACAATGACAGGCATTCCAGCTTTCTTCTTTTGGGTTTAGGGTCTGATAGTGAAGGGTAAAACCCACAGGATGTGATTTGGAAATAGACCTGAGCTCCGGAGAATGAGGGATGATAAATCCATAATTCCCTTCCATTCCCAGACGCTTGATATTTTGGCTTTTGGAATAAAAGCTGAATGAAAAAAACAAAGCGATAAAGAGGGTAAATTTCATGATTAAATATCCAAATTTGAGAAAAAACATCCCAGATTCTGAAATGAAAAAAGAAGAAAGTCTTATTGCCAATACTCCTGCCCCACCCTACTATGCAGTCATCTTTAGCAGCATACGGACCGAAATTGATGAGGGTTATGGAAAGATGGCTGAAGAAATGGTCAACTTGGCGGAAAAACAGCCAGGTTACCTCGGTCATGAATCTGCAAGAGAAAGACTCGGAATCACAGTCAGCTATTGGGAAAGCCTCGAATCTATCCGCAACTGGAAAATGGTCAGCGAACACCTCTTTGCACAGCGCATGGGACGTGAAAAATGGTATTCCTCCTACAAGACAAGAATTTGTCTGGTGGAGAGGGATTATGGGTTTGAATTCTAAAATTGGAAAATTGAAAAATTGGAAAATTGAAACTGCCATCTGAAAACTGATCACTTCCTATTGAAAACTGGCCCCTGTCTACAGCGGCTGAAAACCATCAAATTCAATCGAAAGCTGCTTTCCAAAATGGACCTGCTCTTCTTCGACATTTAGGTTGGACAAACCGATACCGAATAGGCGGACAGGAGATTTGAGTTCCTCTTGATGAAGAAGTTCCATGACCGTTTCCCATATTTTTTCGGATTCAGGATACTGTTCAAAGGTCTTGCTTCGCGTCTGAACAGTGAAATCATGGTATTTGATCTTGAGTGTGACAGTTCTTCCCTTGATCCCGCTTCGGCT
>NZ_CDSBKL010000595.1:0-1849 GCF_977115555.1 Aquiflexum sp. | reverse complement strand
CAGATATAACATTTGCTAAAGGCTTTAACTTGTCACCTCCCTGACTACCGGACAGGCAGGGACGTAGGAGAGGTCTTTCCATTTTTAAATTGTTTCTATTACTAGATTTCTAAGTCGTACCTCCTTCGAAATGACAAGGATAATTTTTTCTCTGGACTTTTTCCGCTATTTGGTCTCGGCTCTAAAATCTCGTCTCTACCCTCTCATTTTCCCCTCCCCTCCAAAGGAATCCCAAACGATACGAAATTGGCTATTGGTGGATGGTAGAAGGAATTTCTGCTTACAGGAACTGCTGCATCTCCAAAATTATACCTGTCCAAGGCTGTACGCGTGAGATTTCTTGCACTTCTTCTGACTTGACCGGAGATAATGCTCAAGCCGAGGTTTGTAAAAACCAAAGGCAGCAGGATATCATTAGGGGTGGAAGATTGAAACTGTGGAGAAATGAAATACCATGTAAACACCAACTGAAGGCCTAAACCTGTCCAATCGAGGATATTGGCAAAATTCTGTTTTCGGATTGCTTTTTCGTAGTCCGCATACATGTCGAGTCTGTTTTCCATTAGAGTCCTGACCTGTGCTTTATTCAGCAGTTTGGGACCGTCATATATGTTGATTTTTTGGCCGATGAGGTTTCCTTCAATTTTCATTTTCAGGTAATGAGACCCAAATCTGTTCTGATCGATCACAAAGTTGTAGGTCTCAAGGATATTGGCCAAACGCATTTTTGCATTGCTCTCCATGCCTCCACCCACACTTCCCAAAACCATCGAACCAAATGTCACCAAAAAGAAAGCGGTATAATCCTGCTGTCTCAATTCATTGGTATTGAGATAAACTATTGAACCCAAGCTGACTCCAAGTGATGCTTTATACAGTGCAGAACCGATGCGTAATTTGGTAATGTTTGCAGTGAAATCCTGAGCATCACCGGGCAGGATTTCAAGGTAAGCGCGTACTTCCTTGGGAGAAGCCTTTTCCCCATTGACATAATAGACGGGGAGGTTGAGGAAGTTTTCCCTGAAAGTTATGACCGGATAATCAGCGTATTTGTTTTCCTGATAAAAGGGCGATCGCTTGTCTTGGGCTTGTATAGCAGATAAAGGAAAAATCCCAAAAACCAAAAGGTGAAATACAAATGCTAAAGTAAAAACTGTCTTGCCTTTCATAAAATCCGATTACATGCTTAAAACTCAATCCCATAAAAAAGAACTCACTTCAGAATATCAATTTTATCTTTAAATTCCTTACTTCACTTTAACATGAATTTGTTTAATTTTTGTAGGAGTAATCATTGTTAATGTGTCATTTTTTACGAAATATTCATATTCCGCAGGAGCTCCATTTACTTCAAGAATCAAATATTGACCCGTGGTTTTCCAATTCACTGCAGGAATGTCTAGATAAGAAAAATTTGAATTGCCATTTTGCTTTTCAGCATCTCTAAACATTTGTGCATCAGGCAACATTCTACCATCCCCATAATAAGTATTGATGTAACCTCTCCCTGCTGACCCATCGGTGGTGTTATTGCTTCCATCGGGATTATAGGTCTTGATATGCTTCCATTTTCCTATTACAGCAGGGTCATATTTATTTTGGCCTACTTCAAAAAAACTCTCCAGAGGATTTTTTTTAGGCAGGTTTATCCGGTCAAATTTTGTTTCATACTTTTCCCCATCCATTTCAAAGGCCATAAGCAAATAGTTACCCATATCATTATAAGATATAAGTAACTCACTCCCATCGTTCAGAGGAAGTTGGAATTGAAAAGTATTTCCAACTTTAATTATATCAACTGAAAAATATTCCTTTTCAGAACTGAACAGTTCAAGGTATTGCTTAACAT
>NZ_CDSBKL010000594.1:0-1853 GCF_977115555.1 Aquiflexum sp. | reverse complement strand
CCCAGGCATTGTTTTTTGATTTTGAGAAAGACGGGGATTTGGACATGTTTCTGCTCAACCATCATATTGAGGTCATCAATGAGATTGAATTTGACCAAGCCAGGGCTGTCAGGCATCCGTTTGCAGGAGACAAATTATTTAGGAATGATAGCGGGAAATATGTAGATATCAGCGAAGTTGCCGGGATCAAAGGTACCGCTTTGGGATTTGGACTCGGAGTGGCAGCATCTGATATCAACGGAGATGGATGGATCGACCTGTATATCAGCAACGACTATATCGAGCCGGATTACCTATATATCAACAATGGAAACGGTACTTTTTCAGACCGAATGACGGAAAAGCTTCAGCATATTTCCCATTTTTCGATGGGATCGGATATTTCGGATGTCAACAATGATGGGCTGATGGACATCTTTACCTTGGACATGCTTCCTGAGGACAATAAAAGACAAAAACTCCTGTATGGTCCGGAGAATTACGAGCAATATGCGCTGATGGTCAACCGTGGATTTTACCATCAACACATGCGGAATATGCTTCAACTTAACCAAGGAAATGGTCTTTTCAGTGAAATCGGTCAACTTGCAGGGATATCCAATACGGATTGGAGTTGGTCTGCTTTGTTTTTTGATGCCACCAATTCAGGCCATAAAGACCTTTTTATCAGCAATGGATACTACAGAGATTATACCAACAGGGATTTTTTGAAGTATAAGGGAGATTATTATTTCAAATCTGCCGTCGCCAGAGAAAAAGCGGATACCCTTCACTTGGTCACAAGCATGACTTCCACTCCTGTTTCAAATTATATTTTTGAAAATGGAGGAAATTTGGTTTTTGAAAACAAAACAAAAGATTGGGGAATATATTTCCCAAATTTCTCAAGCGGTTCTGCCTATGCTGATCTCAACAATGACGGACAACTCGATATCGTGGTAAATAACCAGAACCATCCTGCTTTTATTTATGAAAACAAATACCCAGAATATAGCGGGAAGGCCCAAAACTGGGTTCAATTCAATTTAAAAGGGAATGCTCCAAATACTTTGGGAATTGGGGCCAAAGTGGCTCTTTACAGTGATGGACATGTTTATTACCTTGAGCAAATGCCCACCAGAGGCTTCCAGTCCTCCGTTTCTAACCGACTTCATTTTGGTTTGGGTGAAAAATCCAAAATAGATTCAGTTGTGATTACCTGGCCCAAAGGACATGTACAGACTGTGAAAGACCTGAAAATCAATATGGTAACAGACATCCCGGAAATTGACCAAACGCATTATGAAAGTCCAAGACTAAATCCATTACCTATTTTTAGGCAAACAGAGAACAGTATCCCCTTCATTCATCAGGAATATGGTTTTAATGATTTCAAACGCCAGCCGCTTTTACTTGAAATGCCTTCTTATGTCGGGCCAATCATGGTGGCTGCAGACATCAATGGCGACGGTAATGAGGAAATTTTTGTAGGAGGGACGAAAGGTTCTACGGGAAAATTATTCCAATTTTCAAACGGAAAATATGAAACATTGAATTCCTTTAAATCCGAAAGTGAATTCACAGATGCAGATGCCGCATTTTTTGATGCCAATGGAGATGGATATTTGGATTTGTACATTTGTAGCGGTGGATACCACGATTACCTTTCAAATGAAGAATCGCTTCAGGACAGGCTATATATCAATGATGGTTTTGGAAACCTGAACATCAGTACCAAATCCCTTCCAAAAATGCTTGTCAGCACCTCCTCTGTATCTGTGGCGGATTTCAACAATGATGGAAATCCAGACTTATTTGTAGGCGGAAGAGTCATACCGGGAAAATACCCCCAAACTCCACAAAGCTACCTCTTG
>NZ_CDSBKL010000593.1:0-1856 GCF_977115555.1 Aquiflexum sp. | reverse complement strand
TCACTCGCCTATTTGGTAAACTCGGTTACCTTTTTGCTAAACTAGTTCACCTCGGAGGTGAACTCACTGACCTTTTTGCTGAACTGGTTCGCCTCAGAGGTGAACTCACTCGCCTTTTTGGTGAACTGATTGGCTTCAGAAGTGGGTCAAATGAATTAAAGGACTATAGCTTTTCGCAAATTCCCTACCTGTATCCTTTTTTCATCTCTTTTCTGATCTCCTTGGCCTCATCCAACTTGTCAAAAAACCAGGCACGCGTTTCCAAAAACTCTTTTTTATATTGGTCTCCATGGGTTTTTTGGAGCTTTCTCCATGTTCGCTTCAATTGATAATACCCGACAAACCACGCAATCGCCATGGGTTTTCTGATATCGAGTAATTGGTGGAGTGGAAATGACCTGAGCTTTATCGGCAAAAACCTGGTTTTATCTCGGGCATTCCGGTCGTGAATCATCGCAGTGGCAATCTGAATCCCTATCTTGTAGCCAAAATACTGCGCCCGGGCGGCGAAGTTGTTGTCTTCACCGTAATGGAAAAAAGCAGGGTGAAACAAACCCGTTTTTCGGATCATTTCGGCACTGAGAAACCATGCCGCAGCCCCCACAAACTTTACCTCTATCACTTTGGCAGGACTTTCATTGCTTAGTTCCTTTATGGCCATACCCGGGTCGGGAGAATAATGCTTCGCAACCTGCCCCTTGAATACCGGATCGAAATCGAGTCCCGAACTGTCCAACTGTACAGGGCTTAGGATGCCATATTGTGGATTTTCCAAGGCTGTGGACAATAACTTAGCGATACAATCCTGCTGCACATAAGCATCTTGGTTCAATAGAAAAATATGGGAATATCCAAGATCCAAAGCCTTTTGGATTCCGATGTTATTGGCCCCTCCAAATCCAAGATTGGAGCTTAATTGTATGAATTCAATTTTTTCAAGAAAAGGACGGATGATTTCAAGCGTATCGTCAGTGGAATTGTTGTCCAAAAGAATGATATCCGAACTTACCGTGCTTTGGAACAAATGCTCCAAACACTTTTTTATCCACCGGGATCCATTATATGTCACGATAATAGTTGCTATCCTCGTCATTGAATTTCGTGTTGATAAGCGTTGCCTTCCATTTAGATCTTATGACTATCCTGCAAAGGTCTACATCGATCTCACAAATAGAAATATATCCAAGGGAAATATACATTGTGAAAATCAAAGAATGCGAAAAGATTGATGGGAATAGATGAAATTCCCCTTACAAAGTCCTTTTTGGTTTTGTTTGGCAAAGGTGGCGAGAGTTGAAAGACACAGCTTTCTGCGAATCAGAAATTACCATTCGATTTCTTTGAAACCTGCCTTATTTGAGTGAAAAGAAAGCTTCCCTTACCCGACTTTTGAGATATATCCGGTAAATCGAGTGTATGTTAATATCACTTAAGAAAAAGGATTACTGGTTCATTCGCTTGTTGTTCCATTTTTGTAAAAGGTCTGAAATCAAGCCGATTAAACCTGAAAAGTATCGGTTTTTAAAAAATCGTTCTAATCTTATCCCATACTCTTGCATGACTGGAAAAATTTATTGAAATTCCTGCTATAACCATAAAACCCTTACTATGAAAAAATCTTTTTTACTTCCGACTTTGGCCATTCTCGGCCTGTTGTTTATCCAAGGTACTTCCAAAACCGATGCGGTATCAGAATACGAACTGCATGCCATCGCTCCTGACATGCCCGCCAATGTCAAGGCAGTGGTAGAACAAAAGTGCTACGGCTGTCATAATGCCGAATCCAAAAACGAAAAAGGAAAAGCAAAGCTGGATTGGGATGCTTTTGAGGCAACCAAGAAGTCCAAGCAACTCGC
>NZ_CDSBKL010000592.1:0-1856 GCF_977115555.1 Aquiflexum sp. | reverse complement strand
ATAGAGTGATCGAAGATATCCTAAGCAATGTGGATTCTTGGAGGATTGATGCGATAAGTGATGAAAAAGCTTTGTTGGTTTTTTTCAATGAACTCCTGCAAATCATCGATGAGGAAATTGATTCCAATACAAAATCTTAACTTTTGATATGATCTCCTTTCTAAGAAAAATCCGACAAAAACTCCTTTCTCAAAATCGGGTAACCCGGAATTTGGCTTATTCCGCAAGGAAAATTGGTTCCAATATGATTGGTAAGAGCAGTCCCTTTAGGGACTCGATATGGGTAGAACAATCCATTTTGCAAAGCCCCCTCCGTGCCTTTAGGTACGGAATATAAAAATTTAATCATGGCAAACACCTACACCCAAATCCATATTCAAGCAGTCTTTGCAGTCCAAAACCGCATCTCTTTAATC
Source organism: Aquiflexum sp. (assembly GCF_977115555.1). Taxonomy (NCBI): domain Bacteria; kingdom Pseudomonadati; phylum Bacteroidota; class Cytophagia; order Cytophagales; family Cyclobacteriaceae; genus Aquiflexum; species Aquiflexum sp. Next base: position 1,440 of record NZ_CDSBKL010000592.1, on the reverse strand, counting down.
CAAGCTGATTGGAAAGATGAACTCTATAAATACATTACCGGAATTGTCCAAAAATATGATCACAAGGTTTTGCAAATCAACGGTATGCCTGATCATATCCACATACTGGTGGGTTTCAGGCCTACCCAAGCATTATCAGATTTGATGCAAATGGCAAAGGAAGATTCATCAAAATGGATTAATGCTAAAGGTTTAGTCAAAGGAAAATTCTCTTGGCAATCAGGATATGGTGCGTTTTCCTATTCAAAAGATCAGGTAGCAAGGGTAGTAAAATACATTCAGGAACAAGAAATACATCATTCGAAAAGATCTTTTCTCGAAGAATATGAAGAGCTTCTGAAGATTCATGAGGTGGAATATGATCAACGTTACATTTTCAAACCCATCGAATGACTATATCCTGTACCTAAAGGCACAGATCATCATCGCTATAAAATTTTCTACCCATATAAAGTCCCTAAAGGGACAAAACAAAAAATAAGATTCTATGATCTCCTTTCTAAGAAAAATCCGACAAAAACTTCTATCACAAAATAAGATAAGCGGATATCTTCTATATGCATTAGGGGAAATTACGCTGGTTGTAATTGGAATATTGATTGCCCTACAAGTCAATAATTGGAACCTTGAACGAAATGATCAAATCGCAGAACAAAAGGCACTACAGGATCTGAAAGAGGAATTTGAAGATCAAGCCAAAAGGCTTGAATATGCCCGGAAAAGGCGAGAATTATCCATTGCTTTTTTTTCAAGGAAACTGGAATTCATGAAATCCGGAATGCTTGATTCCTTGATGGCCCATCATCCAATTTTGAACCTTGGAAATGTAACCCTCAATGCTCCGAATGGTGTGATCAACAGCCTGATTTCATCCGGACAGATTAATCTGATTTCCAATGATTCTCTCAAATATCGGCTTGCGTCTTGGTCAGAAGCAGTTGAGGACGTCAGAGAGGAAGAGGATAATCATTTTCGTTTTGTAGGAACAGAATTCTTGCCTTATCTCCAACGTAATCTACCCCTGACGATAATAAATTTTCCTGTAACGAATTCAAATCCCGAACACCTTTTCTACTCCGAAAGTCAGGTGAAAGGCTTCTATGAAAAAATGATCCAAGAACTTGAATATCAAAATTATTGCGTCATGAATACCAATTGGAATCAAATTGCAATAATAGAATACAATGAATTGCAGGATGACCTAGATCACATTCGGGCTTTAATAGAAAATGAACTCAAGAAGTAGGTGTATATTCCAAAAACTATAAGCAACATATGATCTCCTTCTTCAGAAAAATCCGGCAAAAACTCCTTCAGCAAAAACAGGTCACCCGTTATCTGGTCTATGCAGTGGGAGAAATCGCCTTAGTCATGGTTGGAATCCTTTTGGCACTTCAAGTGAATAATTGGAATGAAGCCAGAAAGGATAAAAAAAAGGAA
>NZ_CDSBKL010000591.1:0-1857 GCF_977115555.1 Aquiflexum sp. | reverse complement strand
CTGTTCCTTTGGCCACTGACAGATATCCATCTGTATTCCAACTTGGATTCTGAGATCGAGCCAAACGGCAACATCGATTATGTCTATATATACCTTGCTGTGGCACTTTTTATCCTGCTGATTGCCTGTATCAATTTCATGAACCTTTCCACTGCCCGCTCTTCACTTCGCTCGATGGAAGTGGGTTTGAGGAAAGTGATGGGGGCTGACAGGTCCGGTTTGGTCAGGCAGTTTATGGGAGAGTCTTTTGTTTTGGCCTTGATTTCATTGGTTTTTGCTGTAGTCATGGTGTATTTGTTCCTTCCTTTATTTGCAGATTTCACAGACAAGGTATTGAGTTTTAACCTGATCAGGCATCCCGAATACATTGTAGGATTATTGGGCTTGGTATTGTTTGTCGGCTTGATATCAGGAAGTTATCCAGCTTTGTTTTTGTCGGGCTTTACACCTTCAAAAGTATTGAAAGGAGTTTTTAAAGCAGGTTCAGGCCATAAGCGATTTAGAGCTGTGTTGGTGACAGGGCAGTTTGCGATATCGGTGATGTTGATTGTTGCCGTATTGGTAGTGATCAGGCAACTTGATTTTATGCAATCCAAAGACTTGGGTTTCAAGAAGGAGGATATTGTGGTTCTTCCCGCAAGTCCGTCAATTGTCCAAAATTATCTTCTGATCAAAGACCGGCTCGAAAACCATCCCGGAATTCAAGAAATAAGCATATCGAGCAGGGTTCCTTCCGACAGACTCCTTGATTCACAGGGAGCATCAGCTGAAGTCAACGGAGAACTGAGTCAATTAAATGTCAGGATAGCGGATATCCATGTGGGTCATAATTTTATCGATACTTATGGGATTCCGATCGTGGCAGGCCGAAACTTTGATTACCTGCAAGCATCGGACAGCACAGAAGCATTTGTGCTCAATGAAGCCGCAGTCAGGGCAATTGGATGGTCCAATTCGGAAGAGGCTGTTGGGAAGAAATTTAACTATGGGGGCAGAAATGGCTACATAACCGGTGTGATGAAGGATTTTCATTTTGAATCCCTGCATCAGCCTATTGTTCCGATGGTGTTTTTGATCACTGTTGACAGAAGCAATATGGTTAGTATCAAAATAGATGCAGACAAAAAAGAAGAAACTTTGGCCTATCTGAAAGAAGAATGGCAGCAATTGAGACCTAATTATCCTTTTGATCCGCTTTTTGTAGATGAGGGATTCAACAGACAATATGAAGCAGAAAACAAAGTCAAAACCATATTTACCTTCTTTGCAAGTCTTGCGGTCTTGATTTCCATCTTGGGATTATTGGGATTGACGACCTTCGAGACCGAGCAAAGGACCAGAGAAATTGGCATCCGGAAAGTCATGGGAGCAGAGACATTCAATATTGTCACTTTGCTGGGCAAGGATTTTATGAAACTGGTGCTTTTTGGATTCCTGATCGCTGTACCGATATCTTGGTACGGTATGTCCCAATGGTTGGATGATTTTGCTTTTAAGGTAGGGATTTCATGGTACATCTTTGTTGTTGCCGGATTGGTCGCGGGATTGATTGCCGCAGCGACAGTATCAGGACAGGCTATTAAGGCTGCCTTGGCTAATCCGGTAGATTCCATCAAAAATGAATAATACCTAAACCTAAGGTGGTTCAAGGGTTTAGATTTGAACCACTTCATGTCAAGTATGAAGACTTGAACAGGCGGATTAAAGGGAGGTTTTTTTTGAAAAATCAAAAGAATCCATGCAACCAATTCGAGTCAAATTGTATCTATTGAGGTAGAAACTTTTCCACCAAAACTACCGACATGATTAGAAACTACCTCAAAATCGCATTTAGGAACTTCAAACGGAATAAGGGCT
>NZ_CDSBKL010000590.1:0-1865 GCF_977115555.1 Aquiflexum sp. | reverse complement strand
TGGACAGTACAGTCTGGATAATGACCACATAAGCCTGATTGTTAAAATTTCCTTGAAAAAAGGATTCAGGCCAGGATTCAATCCAAGGCTCGAGCAAATAGGCCATAAAAATACCATACAAGACCAGCGCGATGGTATTTCCGATCAAGGTAGTTCCGATAAACTGCCCTGGTTTTTTGACGAAATTGGAAAGAACTTTTCCCGAGAAAGAGCCCTGTTTATTTTGAAGTTCTATCTGAAGTTTGTTGGAAGATACAAAAGCCATCTCCATCCCTGAAAAAAATGCAGAGAAAAGCAAGGTAAGTGCAACGTAGATGAGATATTGTGATTCTATCATTTTGATTTTCGGCTTTTTATTTTTTTGATCGGGTTGGGCTTTTCCTCCTCGGATTTTAAGTTTGCTTCATTCCTTCTATACCTGTACCAAAAGAGCAAAGCCACTGCAAACATGAATACAGGATAGGAACTCATCAGGCCTGAAGTGATGGTAAGGTGCGTGCCGATGATTACCAAGGCTGCAGAGAGTGACAAGAGTAAGAAAGCAGGTAATTTCATGTTTATAATCCTTCTCCGGGGAGAATCGTCCTGCTGTCGGTTACTTTAAATAACTTATATTCATTGAATCCCTGATCTGCCTCCATCCCTGTCCCGTTGAAGATCGTTTCTTTTTCCTGAATGGTGACAAATTTACTAGTATAGATTTTCTTTGTATTCGGATCCCAAAACAGCTCTTCAGAAGAAAGCTTCTGGTCTTTTTCAAGATTGTGAACCTGTACATCTCCCTCTCCCCTATATAAGTTTTTGGTTTTGTCATAGAACCCCTTGTCAGCTCGCATCGTGTTGATGGTATTGCCTTCCTTGTCAAAAAAGAAGATTTCTATGCCTTCGGGAAATTCCAGATCTCCGGTTCCAAACTCCATTTGCTTTTTGGCCTTGACTTGAGTCCGGATGATGGTCGAGTCACTATGTAAAAGCTCAATGTCGAAAGCCAAACTAATCGGGCCATTATAAGTCTCCAAAATACTGCTGTCTACTTCCTCTCCGCAAGAAGACAAACAAAATAAAAGCCCAACAAAAGCAAATGAAAATCTACCAAGGATACTCATGACTGCAAAGATAGGAAAGATTGGTAAATGACCGAGGCCATAAAAAAAGGCAGCCAACTTGGACTGCCTTCATTTTATAATTTTGGAGATGATCAATCCCTTGTAGCCAAAGTAACAGTTTCTCCTATCCAGCAACCAAGAGTTACAGTCTCACCAACCTGCCTACTTTCAGTAAACAATTCTTCCCTAGATGGGAATCTTGCCCTGGCTTCAGCCATACCCTTACTGTCCCCGGCTCTTGAATATGCATTGTAAGCCGCAATATAGACTGCCTGATCATCCACCCTGCTGATTCCTTTTTTACAATCTTGAGAGGAACTCATATACATTTGAGCAATTAGAAGCCATGCCTCTTTTGCCTTATCACCATCTAATTTAGCTGCTTCTAATGCAGATGCCCTTGCTGCAGTTTTTCTTCCAGCCTGAGCATGCACCTTTGCGAGATCGTAATGGATTTCTGCCTTTTGGACATCATTTTCTGCCAAGGTCAGGGCCTTTTCTAATACCGGCTGGGCTTTGTCATATTCCCTGTTCTGCATATACCTCATGGCCCTTACCTGTGAAGTAGCATAAGTAGGATTTTGGTTATCGATAATCTCAAGTGCTTGTAAAAATGAATTGGAGCTAAAACACTTATACTTCACAGAATAATTGAATATCTGTTGGTCGTTAGTGTATCCGGTATGACAAACAAAGCCGTTTGATATCCTAAGCTACTAAAAATAATGCTATCGCCAGCTTGAGCAACAAAAGAGTAGA
>NZ_CDSBKL010000589.1:0-1876 GCF_977115555.1 Aquiflexum sp. | reverse complement strand
ACTTGTAGACCAATATAGAGTTGAAATTTTAGTTTAATCTATTTTTTACCAACAGCTCTAGTTGAATAATTCCTTTAAAGGCCATTGAGAATTCCTGTACTTTGTTAAAAAGTACAAACCGGCATACTTCGCTTAGCCAAATACCAGCAATCCCCCCACCTCTCCCAATTCTTCCTCCAAAACCGACACCTTGATCCTTCTCTTGACTTTTTCATAAGTCTTGTTTACAAGAAAATCCAGGTACTCAAGGTCTATCTCTTTTCCAATCAAAACCATCTCAATAGTGCCCGAATCGATACCTTTGGCAAAATCTCCAACGATGTAAGCCTTTTCCACATTGCCAAGCCTGCTGACGACCTGCTCCAGCAATTGGTCCAATCCCAAAAACTTCGACACCATGTTACTGATTTCTTGGAAAAAAGGATGCTCATTGTTGGCGCGGTACATCTTGGTTTTACCTTCATCTCCCGCCTTCAACAGACCTGCATCAGTCAGCCTGTTGAGTTCCACACGCACAGCATTGGTGGATTCATCAAATTCCTTGGCGAGCGACCGCAAATAACTTGAATTGTTGTGGGAGAAAAACTTCAGTAGAAGTTTGACCCGAGTTTTGGAGGTGACAATGGAGTCGAGCATTTTAGAAGGGCGAGATAGCAGTCAAAGAGTAAAGCAGACAATTAAAAATTCCATTATTCAGTTATTTGAGCACCCAAATTCAATTATTTGATTACCCAAATAAACCCAGCTTCGCCCTTTCAGTCACAGCAAAAGACTTGGCATTACCGAGTAAATTCTTTACTCATGAGTAACAAAATTACTCGGGGAAAATAAACAAACAAGTGCTACCAAAAGATTTCTTAACCGTATATAAGTGCCTGATAAATAATATTTTATAAACAAACACCTTAACAAAAAGAAAAATGAAATTCAGCATGGAATAAATGAATTTGGTATCAAAAACTCTTACCGAAAAAAAATACTGATTAGATAAATAAAAAATACCGGCATCTCGGCCGGCATTTAATAATTCAATAATACATCTGAAAAACCAGCCCCAAATCATTCTAAGGCATGATTCCGAAAATCCTAACCAAAAACCATTTTGCAGTTAAATTCATCAAGTGAAAAATGGTAGATTTTCAAAATCCTAATTAACAATTCCCTTCCAAGTCACAACTGCTTCCATCTTGATTTTCCGCAACCTGCAGAATAGGATTTGTCGTCACAAAATCTTCCCATGCTTTGCTGATCGTCTGTTCAAAAGCCTCTTTGGGCTGCGCTCCTGATATCCCATATTTTCTGTCCACGACAAAAAAAGGAACTCCTCTCACACCGATCAGCCTGGATTCATATATATCCTGATCTACCTTGTCGGAAAACTCGTTGGAATCAAGACATTGCAGAACCCTCCCACTCTCAAGCCCCACCTCCATAGCCAATTTTGTCAAGGTTAATTTATCATCAATATTGGCACCTTCGGTAAAATAGGCCTTCAACAACCTTTCCTTCATTTCATCTCCTTTGCCCAGGGTCTTGGCGAGTTGCAAAAGGCGATGCGCATTCTTGGCATTGGCTACGACAGTTTTATCCATATGGTATGTCAATCCCTCCCCTGCAGCCATTTCTACTACCTGCTGAGTTACTTGATAGGTCTGTGCCTTGCTCCAACCTTTGGTTTCCGACAAATATTCAAGTGTACTTTTGGAAGGGTCAGTCACCATATCAGGATTGAGAAGGAAGCTTTTCCATTCAATCTGAACCTGATCTGCATATTCAAAATCCGCTAGAGCCGATTCAAGCCTTCTTTTTCCTATATAACAAAATGGACACATGATGTCCGACCAGATTTCAATTTTCATATTTCAGATTATTTTAC
>NZ_CDSBKL010000588.1:0-1899 GCF_977115555.1 Aquiflexum sp. | reverse complement strand
TGAACCAATTGGAAGGTTTTTTAAGCTTAGAAAACTTTTTTTCTTCTCTAAAATCAAGACAAGCAGTAGTTTTTTTGTTCACAATAAAAAAACCCATTTTGCAATCTATTCTAACCTTTGTCTATCACCCTATGAAAATCATCCGTTCCGTGCTTTTACTGCTCTTTCCCCTAATAATTTATTCCTGCGAAAGCTCCTACAATTCTTCGGGATGGGATACATCTAAGGTTCAGATTGCCCGTGATGAATTTGGAGTACCACATATTTTTGGGCAGACAGACGCTGATGTGGCCTATGGATTGGCATGGGCACATGCCGAAGATGATTTTGAAACCATCCAAAAAACATTGCTTGCCGGAAAGAGGATGGTGGGTCGGGTGTATGGTCAGGATGGCGCTGCGGTGGATTTCTTCGGACATTTATTGCAGACCATTGAAATTGCAGAAGCCAAATATGATTCCGGCTATTCCAAAGAATTCAAAGCCATTTTGGAAGCCTATGCGGCAGGAATGAATGACTTTGCTTTGGCACATCCTGAAAAGGTATTATTGGAAAAGGCTTTCCCAGTGAATACAAAAGAAATCACAGCTGCCTACATACTTTCACTTGCCCAGATGTCAGGCGCCGATCGAGCCGTTCAGCAAATTGTTTCAGGAAAAGTTGAAACCGTTCCTTTTGATACCAATCCCAAAGGCTCCAATGCCATCGCCATCCACCCTTCAAGGACTGATACAGGAGAGGCTTTTCTCGCCATCAATTCCCACCAACCCCTTGACGGACCTGTGGCTTGGTACGAAGCACATCTCCATTCTGAAGAAGGCTGGAATATCCTTGGAGGGCTTTTCCCCGGTGGAGCGATGATTTTTCATGGAGTAAATGAGCATCTGGGTTGGGCACACACGGTTAATTTCCCCGATCTCTTGGATCTTTATCAATTGGAAATCAATCCTGAGAACGAAGACCAATACAAGGTAGATGGAGAATGGCTGGAATTGGAAAATGAGACCATTTGGCTTAGGGTAAAACTTTGGGATCTGATTACAATTCCTTTTCCAAAAAAAATCTGGAAAAGCATCTATGGACCCACTCTTGTCACGGACCAAGGAGCATTTTCCATCAGACTTGGGGCCTTAGAGCGGATTGGTGCTCCGGAACAATGGTGGCGAATGAACAAATCCAGGAATTTTAAAGAATTCAGTGAAGCCATGTCTCAGATGGAACTGACAAGTTTCAACACAGTATACGCCGACAAATACGATACAATTTTTTATGTAAGCAATGGCCTGATCCCTATCCGGGATCAATTTATTGATTTCACAGGTACAGTGGCAGGAAATACCAAAAAAGCCTTGTGGACAGATTATCATGACTTTGAGGATTTGCCACAGCAATATAATCCGGGTTCGGGCTACCTTTTCAATACCAATCATTCCCCTTTCAAAGCAAGCGGATTGGCCGACAATCTTAATCCAGACAATTACCCGAAATCGATGAATTACCTCCTTCGGGACAATAACCGGTCGACGCGCTTCCGGGAATTGATGCCCGACAGCGGAAGAATTTCATTCGAGCAGTTCAAAGAGATCAAATACGATGGACAATTACCCGAAAATTTGGCTTTCCGTACCAATATGGAATCCCTTTTTGGCCTGATCCCGGACAAGTACCCGGAAATCTCCAAGCAGATCGAAACTATCAACAACTGGGATAAACGCTCGGGAACCGAAAGTGAAGGGGCGGCGGTTTTTGCCTTTGTCTACTATTATTGGTGGGACAAATTCGCTGAAAACGGCAGAAGTTGGGAAACAATACTTACGGAGGAAGAAGCTGTAGAAAGTCTGACAGCTGCCAAAGCTCATTTTCAAACCCACTTTGGAAAAGAATTGGTGACTTTGGGAG
>NZ_CDSBKL010000587.1:0-1903 GCF_977115555.1 Aquiflexum sp. | reverse complement strand
AAGGGAAGTTCTTCCAAAACAATCCATTCGGAAGGAATCATGTAGTCAGGAAGGCTTTCCTTAAGTGTTTCCCTGGTTTTTGAAAGTAATTTATCTGACATTTTACCAGAAGTCTCATGAGCCAAAATCAAATATGCAACTAAGGAACTGCTTCCATTTTCGTCCGAAAAAGTATTGACAACTGCCTGCCTAATGCCCGGTGTTTGATTCAGTTTTGCTTCTATCTCCCCTAATTCAATCCGGTATCCTCTTATTTTGACCTGATGATCCATTCTGCCCAAGCAAATTATCTCCCCGTTTGGGAGGAATTTACCTAAATCACCTGTGCGATAAATGGTTCCTCCGTTCCGATTAAGGTCAGCTACAAATTTCTCTTTTGTCAATTCATCCCTAAGGTGGTACCCGTTTGCTACCCCCATACCTCCAATACAAATCTCCCCTACAGTTCCCATTGGGCAAGGCCGAAGTTTCTCATCTAAAATATATACTTGGGTGTTGGCTATAGGTCTTCCTATGCTAATGTCCTCTGCATCTTGGATTTCTTTGACTGTCGACCAGATGGTAGTTTCGGTAGGACCATACATATTCCAGAAAGGCCCAGCCAAATCCAGCAATTTGATCGCCAAATCTTTAGGCAAGGCTTCTCCTCCCCAAAGCACCTTCAATGACCTTGGAGTCTTCCATCCTGAAATCATTAACATTCGCCAGGTAGCAGGTGTAGCCTGCATGCAGGTAACGCCGTATTGATCTATCAAATCCAGCAACAACCTGCCATCTTTCGCACTTTCCTTGTCAGCCAAAATCACGCTTGCACCCGTAATCAATGGTAAAAACAACTCCAAACCAGCAATATCAAATGATATGGTGGTAATTGCCAATAATACATCTTCAGAAATTAGTCCCGGCTGATGGCGCATACTTACCAAAAAGTTTAACAAATTAAGGTGACTTACCTTGACTCCTTTAGGAAGTCCTGTTGAACCAGAAGTATATAAAATGTAAGCTAAATCAGAAGCCTTAGGATATTCAATTTTTGAAAAAGTTCCGGATCTTGAAACATTGAGGGCATCCAATTTTAGTTTTTTTACAGACAAAGATTCTTCCAACAATGTTTCATCTTCTAAAAGCACCAAAGAAGAGTCAGAATTTTGAACCATATATTTAATCCTCTCCTGCGGAAAGGAAGGGTCCAAAGGAACATAGGCACAACCTGCCATTAGAACACCTAAGAGCGCAGGAAGTAGTTTTTCATTCCTATCAAGAAGGACTCCGATCACTTCACCCCTTTTAATCCCTTGCCTCTTTAATTGGTGTGATATATCTTGGGCAGACCAAAACAATTCCTCGTAGCTAAATTCCCTTTGAGGAGTCACAAGAACTTTTTTTTGAGGATTCTTTTCCACGTGTTGGAAAAAAAGTTCCAAAAAAGAATCCTGGACAGGTAATTCCATATCTGTTGAATTCCACTCCTTTAATTTAGATTGGTTGAAAACACTATTAAACTCTAATTCTTCTATTTTCATCCGTGGATTTCTAGTCAAATCCTCCAAAAGTCCCTGGAAGCCTTCCATCCAATAGGAGACTGTCTCTTGATTAAAAAGATCAGTATTGTAAGACCATTCAAAAACCAAATCTTTCCCACGGTTGGTCAGGTTAAGGAAAAGCTCAAAATTCTCATATTTCCTTGGATTGCTGATCAGTTCAAAAGATAAGCCTGAGAACTTGACCTGATTATCCATACCCATATCAATGTTGAAAATGACATGTACCAATGGAATTCTCGAAGGATCCCTAGGAATATTCAAATGCTGGATTAGGTTGCCAAATGTGTACAATTGGTTGTCATAGTCATCCAGAAGCTCCTTTTTCCTATTTTGTAGGTATTCCAAAAAAGTCCAAGAAC
>NZ_CDSBKL010000586.1:0-1912 GCF_977115555.1 Aquiflexum sp. | reverse complement strand
ATATTTGAGAAGAGATCAATTAATTGATTTATCAAAGTCTAATTCTTCCCTTCAATTGAGGCCGCTCCAATTTGTTAATGATTTTCCACTAATTGACAGTTCTTTGGTTGGAAATAAGGATTCGAATCTTAAAATTAAAATTCTTCCTTTTCTAAGTACCACCCAATTCAACTCTAAGCGTCCATATGGCTGGGGAGATTTTGGTATGATTCCAAACGTAGGCCTTCAACAATACTTGACGGGAGGAGTTTTTACAGGATGGAAATTTTTAAAATTACAGTTTCAACCCGAACTTGTCCTTGCTTCAAATAATTCTTGGTTTGGATTTCCCTCAGATTTTCCTGAATCAGTTAATATTGCAAGGTTTGTATATTGGAATCAAGGAGATTACCCGGAAAGATTTGGTGATAATCAATATTCAAAATTTTGGTGGGGACAATCAAAATTATCGATGGCTTTTGGGGCATTTGAAGCAGGTGTTGCAACTCAAAATATAGGATGGGGACCTGGGCAGTGGAACTCCTTAACTTTTTCCAATAATGCTCAAGGATTCCTCCATTTGACACTTAATACTACCAAACCGGCTAAAACCTTTTTAGGCAATTTTGAAACACAATTATTGAGTGGGAGAATTGATGAGTCAGGTTTAGCTCCTTCTCAACATCCTGAGTTAAATAATGAGTTTTTTAGGCCTTTTTCAGGAGATTGGAAATATGTAAATGCACTATCAGTTTCTTATAACCCTAAATGGGTGCCTGGTCTGTTTTTGGGGTTCAATAGAACTTTTCAGGTTTATAGAGAAAATATGGGGAATTCATTTTTGGATTTTTTCCCTGTATTTTCAGGAGTTACTAAAGAACAATTTTTTCAGGATGGAAATTCGGTTGATTTTGACAGTGATGGAGCTGATCAACAAATCAGTATATCCTTTAGATGGCTGATTCCAAAAAGTCATTTCGAATTTTATGGTGAATATGGAAGAAGAGACCATGCTTTGAATTGGAGGGAGTTCATCCTCAATCCGGAGCATGCAAGAGCCTATTTGATGGGATTTAATAAGCTGATTTCTTTATCCAGTCAAAATAGGTTTTTTCAAATAAGGGCTGAAATAACTCATCAACAGGAATCTGTAAACAGATATATCAGATATCCGGGAGAGACAGGCGGAATTACTTGGCATACACATTCCCCGACACGAGGATTTGCAAATTTTGGGCAAGCATTAGGAGTAGGAATAGGGGTTGGTTCTAATGTTCAGACATTAGAACTTTCCGTTGTTGAAAACTTCGATAAATTTGGAATATTGTTTGAAAGATTGGAAAACCATCAAGATTTTTATTATAGAGCCGGATTAAATAAGACAGATCGTAAACCTTGGATAGACTTAAGCATTGGCTTTCTTTATGATAAAAGATGGGGGAATTTGCTTCTAAGGTCTAAGCTTCAAATAGTAAACGGATTGAATTACCAATGGCAAATGAATCCAAAGAGTACTCCTGAATTTCCTAGGGGGGAAAATTTATTGTCCTTTCATTCGCAAGTGAGTTTGATTTATATTTTCAATAAAAAGGAAGCCTACTAATGATCAAGATTTCTTTAGTAGCAGGTGCAAGGCCAAATTTTATGAAAATTGCGCCTATAGTAAGTTCAATCCAAGATAAGCAGAAACAAGGAGTTACCATCCAATTTAGATTAGTACATACTGGCCAGCATTATGACAGAAAAATGTCTGGGGATTTTTTTGAACAACTCAATATTCCCGAACCTCATGTCAATCTGGAAGCAGGCGGGGGGACTCAAGCCGAGCAGACGGCAGCGATAATGGTTGCTTTTGAAAAAGAATTAATTCCAAACAGACCCAACGTGGTTTTGGTAGTGGGAGATGTTACCTCTACGCTTGCCTGCTCCATAG
>NZ_CDSBKL010000585.1:0-1916 GCF_977115555.1 Aquiflexum sp. | reverse complement strand
TTAAATTATAAACATTTATATGTTTATAATTTAAACATAAAATAACTTGATTAAAAAATGATGTAGCGGAAATTGTCACATTGATTTGTAATCTGTCCAAAAAACCCCATCAGAGCCTTAAAGAAAACGTATGGATTCAAAAAGAAAATTATTTAGAAAAGGATTGATTGGGGGATTTCTCTGTAACGAAAATTCTCCGAATGCCTATAAAAACAAAAATCAATAGGGAATAACCGATAAAAAAGGGAACGATGTAGTCAATAAAACCCAGGGAAAGCAATATTGCCATCAGCAGCAGCTGGAAGCCAAGTCCGTAAAGAGATACCATACTCATAAACCACTTTGGGAATGTGGAGACCTCGACAGCCTCTTTATCCAATTCATGGATTATTTTGTCAAAAGGCATGTATAAAAAATTGAAGGTAGTGAATAAGATATCTACAGTTTTCTGTTTTTCTCCCGGAAAAGCAGTCGGACTTTCTTTCTCAAAGATACTGCTGGTAACATCTCCCCCTTCTGAATTGTGGCGTAAGATCACGTAATAATAATTATACAAGGTGCCCTGGAACTGCATGCAAAGAAATGCTGCCAAAGTTGTCCATATACTTGAATCTGAAGCCAAGCAGATGCTGAGCAGGAAAAGCAGGTTTAGGATGTTGTCAAAAATAGAATCGAGGTACCGTCCGGTATAAGAAGGGGTATTTTTGACCCTGGATAATTCTCCGTCTGCGGCATCGATCACGGATTTTAAGAGGAGGAAAATTCCCGAAGCAACAAAAAAGCCGTTTAGAATGCAGTAGATTGCCAATAAACCACTGATTCCAAAAAGAAAAGTAACCTGTACAGGTGTGACAAAAGTATTTTTAAGCTGATTGGCAAATACCTTGGCCAAGGGCCTGCCGTAATCTGAGAAATCGAGGAATTTCTCCTCTTTGGAAAGTTTGGACATGATGAAAGGCCGGTGCAAAACTGAAAGCCCTTGCAAAACTTTCAGCCACCTGCTTTAATTGATAAGACTTAATTTATCCTAACAGCCATAGTTGCTATATTGTTCCGGACTATTTGAATGCAGTCTTCCCATGTGCTTACTGTCAATAGATTAAATAAATGTTTGAAATCATTGAATCTAACCTTAGTTTCGGATATCTGTTTCTATTATGGAAAATTACAAAGACTATTTGGACGGCATTATTGCCCACGATATAAGGTGGAATATCTACAAAACAATCCTGGTAATTTTGGTTTTGTGGCTGATCAAAAAAGGGGCATATAAGCTTATCGCAAGAGGTAATGATTCCGATATCAAGAAACAGTTCCATACCCGCAAGACGGTTGAGTATGTCCTGTTTTTTATAGGGTTTCTATTGGTAGGCAATATCTGGATCATCAATTTCCAGTCCATTACCACCTTTTTGGGTTTGTTGTCAGCGGGTATCGCCATCGCTCTCAAGGATATCTTTGTCAATATTGCGGGATGGATTTTTATCTATTGGCGCAAGCCCTTTGATGTGGGAGACAGGATTCAGATAGGTGAGTTCAAAGGAGATGTAGTCGACTTAAGATTGTTCCAATTCAGTTTGCTGGAAGTGGGCAACTGGGTAGACGGGGAGCAGAGTACCGGTAGGATCGTCCACGTGCCCAACGGGAAGGTATTTATTGATCCCCAAGCCAATTACAGTCAGGGCTTTGACTACATCTGGAACGAGCAAAACGTGTTTATAGGCTTAGATTCCGATTACAAAAAAGCCAACCTTATTTTGAAAGAAATCATGAACATGTTGCTTTCTCCTGATTTTAAAACAATAGAGTCCGATTTGAGAATAGCCCAAAAGGAACATTTTATTTCATTTAGCCAATATACTCCAACTGTCTACACCAAAATCCAAGAGAGAGGCATTCAACTTTCACTCAGGTAC
>NZ_CDSBKL010000584.1:0-1930 GCF_977115555.1 Aquiflexum sp. | reverse complement strand
CTTATGAATTGTATCCCGACAGGTTTGAGGACAAGGTCAATGCCTTGGGACAGGCTGGAGCAAACGGAATTCCCGATGTCTTGGACGAGGCAAAATGGGGTTTGGATTGGATTCTCAAAATGCATCCTTCACCGGACCAGCTTTTTCATCAGGTAGCAGACGACCGTGACCATAGGGGATTCAAAATTCCTAATAAAGACAATGCTGATTATGGTTGGGGTGCAAATTCCTATCGTGCGGCATACTTTGCCACAGGAAAACCCCAAGGCTTAATGAAATACCAAAGTGAAGCAACCGGTGTGGCAAACCTTGCAGGGAGAAGCGCAGCGGCCTTGGCATTGGCATCAAGAATCTGGGAAAAAGACCTCAAAGATCCAGTGTTTGCGGGGACTTGTAGAAAAGCGGCCATTTCTCTTTATGAAATGGGGAGAAAGCAGGAAGGTTACCAACAGGGGAATTCCTACGGGGCACCTTACCGCTACAATGAAGAAACTTGGGCGGATGATATGGAGTGGGCTGCCGCCGAATTGTACAAAACTACCAAGGACAAAACCTACTTAGACCAAGCCAAAAAGTACGCTGTTCTAAGCAACACGGCTGACAGTTGGACAGTAAAGGACTCAGCTTCACATTATCAACTATACCCGTTTATCAATTTGGGACATTTTTCATTGCATGGCGTCGTGGATGATGAGTTCAAAAAAACCCTGGAGGGATATTTCCTCGATGGTATCAAATATACTTTGAACCGTGCAAATCAAAACCCTTTTCACGTTGGAGTTCCTTTCATTTGGTGTAGCAATAACCTCTTGACAAGCTTGGCAACACAGGTGATTTTATATGAAAAAATGAGCGGGGACAAGCAGTTTGAACCGTTTTTGAATGCCCAAAGGGATTGGCTTTTTGGCAGGAATCCATGGGGAACATCCATGTTTACCAGAATGCCGGAAGGAGGAGAATATCCTGTCGAAGTCCATACTGCGCCTTATGTATTGTTGGGTATGCAGGTTCAGGGAGGATTGGTGGACGGGCCTGTCTATACTTCGATTTATAACAACCTCTTGGGCTTGAACTTATTGAAACCTGATGTCTTTGCCCAATTCCAAAATGAACATGTCGTCTATCATGACGATGTGGGCGACTACAGTACCAACGAACCCACAATGGATGGTACAGCAGGGTCGATATTGATGATGACTCATTTTAGCAGATAAAAATAAAGTCCATGGTTGATAGTCCACAGTCCACCAGCATCTTTCTAAAGAAATCATGTTTCTTTAGAATTTTGCCCGAAAAAATAAAAGGATAGAAGATAACTCAAAAAAGCCCCAAATCGGGGCTTTTTCTATAGTTATACGGGTTTACAAAACGACTAAAGTACATAAACGATATTTAATTGATATTGGGATATTATTGGACATTGCTTCAGTTAACCCAATAACCAATTAACCCAATAACCATTTTCAAATCGACTTACTAAATCCAAACTTTCTCTCTTCTTTTTCCTGCATCCTGAGGTCAAAAACCATGCAGACATTGCGAATAAAAGGCAGCCCGGCCGGGAGAACTTTGATTCCTTTCGCATCAAATTCGATGATTCCCTCTTCAGCAAAAGCCTTCAATTTATCCCAGTTTCTTTTTCCCAAAACAGAATAGTAGCAGAAGTTCCAATCCGCTTCATGGTTGCAGATCAGTTTCAAAATCAGATTTCTGGTTTCGATATCTTCCTTCGACATGATGTGTCCTTTGCTGATTGCAAAATGTCCCAAGCTGATCTGTTCTTTGTAAAGGTCAATTTCCTTGGTGTTTTGGGCATAAGCGTAATAGACATCAGAGATGGAACTGTTTCGCAATGCAAGCAATATTTTGGATGGAGAAGTGGTATATCCCATGAAATTACGGTGAAGGGTTTTGTTCTCTTTTGCGATAT
>NZ_CDSBKL010000583.1:0-1931 GCF_977115555.1 Aquiflexum sp. | reverse complement strand
GATATCATAGGAGTCCTAGGTTTTTGAAAGTCGATGGAAGCAACGATATCTTCAAATTCCTCTAATATGGGATCCATCATGAATGAATGGAAAGCATGGCTGGTCTTAAGGACTTTGGACGCAATGTCTTTTGTCTCAAGAAGTTCTGAAAAAGCCAAAATATCTTTTTCTTCTCCTGATACCACACATTGATTAGCAGCATTGATTCCGGCTATATCAAGTTCTGATGGAAGTAAAAACCTAACTTCTTCCTCTGATGCACGGACAGAAAGCATTTTACCTTTGGGAAGATTTGAAATAAGACGACCTCTCAATGCCACGAGTTTAAGCGCTTGTTCCAGTTCCATAATTCCTGCAAAATGAGCAGCGACAAATTCACCAATGCTATGGCCACACAAAATCACTGGCTGGATACCCAACGACATCCAGGTTTTGGCAAGCGCATATTCAATAGCAAAAATGACAGGTTGTGTATTTTGGGTATTTCTCAACTCGTTTTCTGCAGCCTCATCATTGAATGAAGGAAACAAAATATCCAGAATGGATAATCCCGATTCGGCTTCCAAGATTAGATGACAAGCATCTAAGGCTTGTCGGAAGACCGGCAAAGTCCCGTACAATTCCCGACCCATGTATAGGTATTGAGCACCCTGTCCGGGAAACAAAAATGCCATTTCATGATTCTGGAGGGTTACTTTTTCCTTAGGTTGAAACCCGGTTAGTTTTTGGCCCAAATCAGTGACATTTCTTCCAACTACAAAGCCACGATAGGCATAAGCCTGACGGTAATGGATTAAAGTCGATTGGAGAGAATTAAGGGATATCTCGCCCCTAAAAGAAATATAGTCATTAAGATCAATGGAATACCTAGAAAGACTTTCTGATGATTTTGCCGACCAGGGAACCAAATATACCATCTCCATTGAAGGCTCAACAACTTTTTCTTCTATCGGTGTAAACTCTTCTATGATCAAGTGGACATTGGTACCTCCCACTCCAAATGAACTTATGCCGGCATATCTTTTCCCTTCCTCATCCCAATTTTGGTTAGCTTGAGGCATATAAAAAGGTGAATTTTCCAACTGAATTCTCGGATTGAGCTGATTGAAATTAACCTGAGGAAAAAACTGCCTTTTCTGAATAGTAAAAATCGCTCTAAACAAGCCGGCAATCCCAGCGGCGGCATTGAGATGACCAATATTGCTTTTAACACTTCCTAAGGCACAATAATGTGTTTTGTCAGTTGATTCAAAGGCTAGCTTCAATCCTTCGATTTCGATAGGGTCTCCAATAGGCGTGGCTGTCGCATGAGCTTCCACATATCCGATTTGCTCTACCTCAATTCCAGCATCCTCTATAGCAGCAGCTATCGCGCCTGCCTGACCTGAAGCACTTGGGGCAGAAAAGCTTCCTTTTTCCCCTCCGTCATTGTTTACTCCCACACCTTTGACCAAGGCATAAATGGTATCACCATCTTCCAAGGCTGATGCATAATCTTTTAAAAGAACCGCACCTACTCCATCACTGAAAACAGTACCCGAGGCAGCAGCATCAAATGATAAGACATGACCATCTTTGCTATTTACTGATCCATCATCAAACAAATGTCCGCTTTTAGCTGGGGATTTGATACTTGAAGCCCCGGCTATTGCTATTTGGCATTTACCTTGCCTAATGGCTTCAGCCGCCTCAGAAACTGCTAACAATGCTGTAGAGCAACCCGAATGAACACTTACAGCAGGCCCTGTCAGGTTTAAATGGTAGGATGTGCGTGTAGCTAAGTAATCTTTTTCATTGAGAGAATTGACCAAAAAATCCCCATAAGAATCTAATAATTCTTTATGAGAGGAAAGGTTATGCCAAAGATATGTATTTGGACTACATCCTGCATATACCCCGATAGGCAGCGATTCATCAGATTTACGGAGCCC
>NZ_CDSBKL010000582.1:0-1934 GCF_977115555.1 Aquiflexum sp. | reverse complement strand
TGATTTTGTAGGAAATAAAAAGATTGCGGAAGGTGAATTAGTTAGCATCAAAAGGGCTTTGGAATCGAAAATGGAAAGAAGTTTCATTTTCGAAATGGCAGACAAAAGATATTTCATAAAAAAATTACGCCCTACCAAATTTCCCATTTCTGCATTTTTGGTCAACCAATTCTTTGAAATATTCAAGGTTGGGTTTTTAAAGGTTTCCTTGAAATACGGTGGGAATTATTCCTTCCAAAATGAAATCAATTTCTTGACCCTTTTTAGTCAGAACCAAATCCCTGTACCAAAACTTGTGCATAAAGATGTTGATTTCTTGGTTCTCGAAGCTCTCGTTGGTAAGTCCGTAGACGATCAAATGTCGGAAAATTCAAAAAAATTTCCCATATGGTCAAAGGTATTGGAGGATATTTTAAATCTTCACCAAAAGGGTTTCTATCTTTCTCAGGGTTTTTCGAGAAATATGATGGTTGCAAATGACAGCATTTTTTTTATCGATTTTGAGGAAAATCCATTGGATTATTTAGACTTGCGTCAAGCGCAGGCAAGGGATTGGATCTTCTTTCTGCTAAGCACTGTTTGGCGCTTTGATCATTTTGAAGCCCTTTTACCTTTATGGCAAAAAACCTTATCTGAAGAAAACAAAGCTGTTTATTATTACATTAAGTTGGTAGCCAAAAAATTCACTTGGCTTCGGTATCTTCCTAGAAGGAGGAATATTTGGGGAAGAGATATTGTCCAATTACAGGCATTGGGAAGTTTCTTTTATCAATGGAATGCTTATTCAGTTAGGTGATTCATTTATATGGTGCAAAAAAATTGTAGTTAGCCCAAGGCTTTTCTTAAATCTCCCAACAGTTCAGGTACTTTGGTCATGGCATCATATGGAACATTCGGATCCGGATCGGGAAGCGTCTCGATGGGCACATAACCCCTATAATTGGATTCCCTGATGATGGAGACTAGTTTGCTCATGTCGATCTTTCCTCCTTTGCGGTCGCTAAGCAATTCCTTCACCTGCCAGTTGACAGCATAAGGAATTACCCGTGCAATGTCAGCATAAGGATCAGGAGTCATGAAAAAACCTGTGTCGACGATTGTCCCAAGCCAATCCGAATCCACCATCTTCAAGATCTTGATGACCTCGTCTGCACTTTTGAGCATGTCTCCATGATTTTGGACTCCGACAATGACACCAAATTGCTTCCCGTAGTCGGCACATTCGGCCAAAGCCTCTGCCATCCAAACAGCCGTTTCGTCCCAGGTATGTTCCTTGGGCTGAACGCCGGCAAAAACTCGCACCACAGGAGCGCCCATCTCGGCAGCTACTTCTATCCATTGTTTGGCCAAAGCCACATCTGCATTTCGTTTGGTTTTGTCTGCTGTCGCAAAATCATTGCGGATGCCTGTTCCGCTGATTCCAAGTCCAAATTGAAAAGCCCTTCGCTTGAATTCATTGATAAACTTTCTTTCAGGCCTGTTTGGGTATCCGGGGAAAAAATAACCTGTCGGATCGACCGCATCAAATTCCAATCGGGCACATTCTTCCAGCATGTCAAAGAGACTCATGCCTCCCGTTTCCCCTTTTTGGTATTTGTAGAGCTGCACATAGTAAGACCATGCATTCAGGCCAACTTTGATTTTAGAGGGTGGGGATTGATTGAAATTCTTGCTTTGTACTCCAAAAACATCCTGAACCTGCATAACTCCCAAGCCCAAACCAAGGGGAAGAGCAGATTTGAGAAAATTGCGGCGGTCAGTCATAGGGAATAGACGGATGTTGTAATAAAAGTGGGAACTTAAATTACTAAAAATATCCGTCAAACCCTTTTTTCCATCAGTTACTTTTCAGCGCTAAATTCTTTTGGTTTTTTGATGCTAAAGACCCTAGAAATAGTGAATCCCAGCCTGATATCCCCTTTGAAGAAATTGCC
>NZ_CDSBKL010000581.1:0-1937 GCF_977115555.1 Aquiflexum sp. | reverse complement strand
AAATAAGATCAACTACAAAAAAGGTCTGGCAGACGCATACAATGCCAAAGGCAGGGCATATGCACAACAAGGAAGTTTTCAGGAAGCAATTATCAGCTTTCAGGAAGCATTGAAACATTTTCATAATATCAATGACAAAACAGGGGAAGCAAACATTTTAAGCAATCTTGGTTCAATTTATTTTTTGTTGGGAAACAGCACGAGAGCGTTGGAACTTCATTTTCAATCCCTAAAACTATCAGAAGAACTTAATAACAAACTAAGAATAGGTACTTCATTGAACAATATGGGGACTGTTTACCAAAAAAACCCAAATACAATCAATGAATCATTGACTTTTTTCAAAAAATCCCTAAAAGTTTTTCAGGAAATAGAATCAGAGCAGGGGAAAGCTACTGCAGCAATGAATATTGGAGAGGTTTATTTTTTAGAATCTAAATATGATTCTGCAATATATTTTCATCAATTGGCATTAGAACTTTGCGATGGTACTCTTGACGCGACATTTCCCCTCACCCAACTAGGAGAAATCAATGCTCAATTGGGGAATTTTCAGAGAGCATTTGGTTTTCACAGGCGTGCTTTGGAAATCTCTGAAAGAATGGATGCCAAATTTGAAATGACCCAAGGTCTTATCGGCTTGGCAAAAACACAAAGGAAAAGGGATGATTTTGAGAGTGCCGTCAGTACTTTGGAAAGAGCCAAAATCATAGCAAAAGAGATAGATGCAAAAAACGAATTGGTTGATGTTTATCTAAATCTTTCGGAAATACATGCTTTTGTTGGAGATTATAAGGCTGCGTATGAGAATGAAATCAATGCAAAGTCTGTAAAAGAAGAAATTGCAAAATCGAGTACAGAAAAAATGATCCAACAACTTCAATTCGAATTTGAATTGGATAAAAAAGAAGCAGAAATAGCACTTCTTCAAAAAGATACCGACTTAAAAAATGCCGCAGTTTTTAATCAACGGATTATCATATTCGCATCATTGGTCGGTTTACTTCTTTTTGTTATTATCAGTATTTTTCTTTTCCGTAATAACTTAAGTAAGCAAAAAGCAAACCGCTTACTTCGGGAGCAAAAAGAAGAAATCCATGCCCAAAGGGAAAAAGTGGAATCCGCGTATGACCAACTGAAAGCTACCCAAGCCCAATTGATCCAATCAGAAAAGATGGCTTCACTGGGCGAACTCACGGCTGGAATTGCACATGAAATGAGGAATCCTTTGAATTTTGTAAATAACTTCTCAGAAGTCAGCGCGGAACTGATTGAGGAGATTGAAGCTGTAAGGGCCAAAAGCCAAGCCCAAAGACGAAGCTCAGAAACTGAACTCTCATCTGGAGAAAAACTTGAAAATGAGATTTTGAAGGACATCAAGGAAAATCTTGTGAAGATCAATCATCACGGAAAACGTGCTGAGGCCATAGTCAAAGGCATGCTCGAACATAGCCGTACCAATAAAGGCGAGAAAGAATGGACGGATTTAAATGCTTTGGCAAATGAATTCGGGAAACTTTCCTATAACGGACTATGTGCAAAAGACAAAAATTTCAATTCAGATTTTAAGCTAGACCTCGATAAAGATCTTGCAAAAGTAAATGTTGTGGCTTCAGATATCGGTAGGGTCATATTGAACTTGGTAAATAATGCTTTTTATGCGGTCAATCAAAAGTCAAAATCACTAGGCAATGACGTCAACAAGGGGGAGATTTTCAAACCTTTGGTAACGATCAAAACAACTGTAATCAAATCACCTTTAGGGTCTACCGGAGATTTAGGGAATTTTGGGGTAAAAATATCCATCTCGGACAATGGCCCTGGAATTCCCGTCGCCATCCAAGACAAAATCTTTCAGCCTTTTTTCACCACCAAGCCCCCTGGACAGGGGACAGGATTGGGCCTGAGTCTGAGCTATGATATCATAAAGGCACATG
>NZ_CDSBKL010000580.1:0-1941 GCF_977115555.1 Aquiflexum sp. | reverse complement strand
ATACTTACAACTTTATAATAAAAATGAAAATATTGTAATCGTATTTACAACTTTCAATTTATCATTGCTCTTGAATAAACTCCCCGATCCATTTATAGACCTTATTTGGGCTATAGATAAACTGTACGATCATTGGCTTGTGTTTCTTCCTTTTCTGAAGGTGAAAATTAGGCTCGGGGTTTATCTTTTTATATTCTTCCAAAAATCTTTCTGTCGTCTTTTCGATTCCTGGCAGGGTTTTTTCACCCATCAGGATCAGCATCGGGGGATCTTTTTCATCCAAATAGTATATCGGGGAGGTATCCTTCCAAACCTGCGGATCCTCTGTGAATGCCTGAAGATATTCTGATCCTGGCGCATAATTCATTTGTTTCAGAAACCAATACATATCCAAACCCGCCGCATCTATCAAAACTGTTCCCTTTATGGGATTTTCCATTCCCAAAGTGTCAAAATATTCATTTCTTACAGAAATCAGACTCGCCAGATGACCTCCCGCAGAATGTCCAGATACGAAGATTTTATCCGGATCGCCTCCATAGGTTTTGATATTCTCATTTGTCCATCGGACTGCCTGTGCAGAAGCCTTGGCCATGTCGTGGACCTGATAATCAGGGCTAAGTGGATAATTTATGATAACTGAGACGATTCCCTTCCTTGCCAATCTCGATCCAAGAAAATTGTAAATGTCTTTATTGCCTGAATTCCAGCTTCCTCCATGGATGAAAAGCAGGACAGGACTACTTCCATCCGCCTTTTTGGGTGCAAAGACATTCAATTGCTTTTCCGGAAGATTTTCCAAAAATCCCTTTTCCATATAAGTGATTTCCTTGCTTCGCTGAACAGATTTGAAAGAACAAGAAAAGGATGCAAGCAAAAACAAGGAAAAAAGAAGAAAACTGTTACAAAATTTCATAAAGTAAATAGAGGGTTGATTCAAGAAAGATAACACATATCAGACATCAGGGTTTAAAATTATAAAATCTTAGCTTTTCTAAAATTAGTACCCATATAAAACAGAAATAAATTTGGACTAATGTGATCCAAACATTAATTCTAAGCCAATTTGTTTGAATAAATCATTATTTCTCCATATTATATTTTGTTTTTTACATTCCAAGTGTTAATTTTCACCAGATTAAGGGGACAATACCAAGTTTTAATCACCTTTTACCCTATAATCTCAATTTACCCTGACCATATCGATCAAGCCCTAGAAAGGATATGGTGTATTCATCTTCACTTCACAATGTTTGATAATACGGCAAAATGAAAATAGGCATATTAGGAGCCACAAAACTGGCTGCAGCTCTCGGCAATAGATTTCTTTCCTCGGACACAAATGTGATTTTTGGTGTGAGGGAAAATTTCGTAGCCAAGGATATTGAATGGAAAATCCTCAGCATGCATGCTGACAAAGTTTTTGGCTTCAGAGAAGCCGTGCTTCGCTCAGATTATATTCTGATTTGCTGCGACAATGAACACCTGACCCAACTATGTGAATGTCTTTCAGAGTCCGATTTGGAAAACAAAATTGTCATAGATTGTACCAATGCATCTTTTGGCAACGAATATGATTGCAATTACTTTCTGATCCAGCATTTTTTGAGTGGTAAAAACATCTACAAAGCATTCAATAACCTTGGCACAGATTATCCCAATTCGGATATCTTAGGATTGATCAAAGAAACATACTATTGCGGCGAAGACGGAGCAGAAAAGCAAAAAGTCAAAAAGTTGATCGAAAAATCCGGGTTCCGGGCCATAGATGCCGGGACTTCCGAAAGTGCATTTTTATTGGAGGCTTTCTTCCACTTAAGCAAAAAAATAGCAGCCAACAAAAAGGAAAAAACAGAATACCATTTTAAGCTGATTACTGTGTGAAAATAATTTTTTGATTTTTATCAATAATTTCAATAATTAATTTCCAAAACTATTTTT
>NZ_CDSBKL010000579.1:0-1947 GCF_977115555.1 Aquiflexum sp. | reverse complement strand
CGCAGTACGACAAAATAAAGGACATTCAAAATATCTGAATCATGATCAAGACAGAAAAAGAATATAATGCCATAATAGAAAGAATTGAGGAGCTTCTTTCCGTTCCCGAAAATATAGAAAATCAGGATGCTAAAGGATACTTGGAATTAAACCTACTTTCGGATTTGGTGGCAGATTACGAAGAGAGAAACTATGCTATTGAAGCCCCGCCACTTTCTGAAATTATAAAGCTTCGAATGAATGAGAGGGGCTTAAATCAAAAAAACCTTTCAGAATTACTCGGTGTCAGTACCTCAAGAATCAGCGAATATCTCAATGGGAAGAGTGAACCTACTTTAAAAATAGCGAGGGAAATAAGTCGGAAATTGGATATCGATGCTTCTATTGTATTGGGGGTTTGACAAATAAAAAAAAGGGAAGCAGATTGAATACCTGCTTCCCTTTCTTTTTTATCAACTCTCTTTTTCTAATTCAAGATAGAACCTGTCTCTTAGGGCTAAACTACTGCCTACTGAGACTGAAAACTGATCACTTCTTCGCAGCAGCCGCTTTCTTCATCGGATTATCTCCGGCAGAAGCGCCTCTTACTCTTCCCCCACCTTTGAACATCTCAAACCTGCTAGGCACGTACTCTCTTGGCCAGGCATTGTTGGATTCGTCGATATCAGCGGTCTCACGATATGGATCAAGGACAATACTTTTCACTTCTTTCTTCTTTGCAAATACTTTGCTGACCTCGGATTCATTCAGTCTCCAGATTTCTGCAGGAATCCTTTCCACTTCAGAAGTTCCGTCTGCATAATTGAATTGGATGATCAAAGGCATCACCAAGCCACCCACATTCTTGAATTTCATCTCGTAGAAATTCATCCCTGAGTTGATCAGCTCTTTTTCTTTTGGATTGAGACTTGCCATGAAGTCTTTGTATGCCTTCTCATCTTCTGGAGTTACAGAAAAAGGATTGTAAGAATTATAGAAATCCCTTGTTGTTGGATCGGCTTCGACCACAGTTTGCGGAACATCTTTTCTGTTGTATTCTTTGCTGACATAAGTTTCCTCCCTGTCAAATTCCTTCTTTTGGTCGGCTTTCTTTTCAGCAGGGGTTCTGTTGTCGAGTTTGTACCAGTTTACTGTTTCCAAAGAAATATCCACCGGATCGGTGCCATAGAACCAACCTCTCCAGAACCAATCCAAATCTACTCCTGAGGCATCTTCCATTGTCCTGAAGAAATCATCCGGAGTCGGGTGCTTAAACATCCATCTTTGTGCATATTCCTGGTAAGCAAAGTCAAAAAGCTCACGGCCCATGATAGTCTCTCTAAGGATATTCAATGCCGTTGCCGGCTTGGCATAGGCATTTGGTCCAAATTGGATGATGTTTTCTGAGTTGGTCATGATCGGCTCCAACGTACTTTTATCGCTTGCCATGTAAGGTGCGATTTTGTGGGCAGGGCCTCTCCTTGATGGATAGTCTCTGTCCCACTCCTGCTCTGCAAGGAACTGCATGAATGTATTCAAACCTTCATCCATCCAAGACCACTGTCTTTCGTCTGAGTTGACGATCATCGGGAAGTAGTTGTGTCCTACCTCGTGGATGATCACGGAGATCATGCCGTATTTGACTGCATCGGAATAGGTTCCATCCGAATCGGGACGACCATAGTTAAAACAGATCATTGGGTATTCCATACCGTTGGTAGCCTCCACGGAGATCGCTACCGGATAAGGATAATCAAATGTTCTGGAAGAATAAGACTTCAATGTATGCGCTACGACTTTGGTAGAATATTGTCCCCAAAGCGGGTTGGCTTCTTTTGCATAGTAAGACATAGCCATGACTTCATTGCCACCCTGCTTGACAGCCATGGCATCCCAGATAAACTTTCTGGAGGATGTCCAGGCAAAGTCCCTCACATTTTCAGCATGGAATTCCCAAGTCTTTTTGTC
>NZ_CDSBKL010000578.1:0-1948 GCF_977115555.1 Aquiflexum sp. | reverse complement strand
TCTTGCTAGTGGTGATCGGTATCTTGATCGCCTTGCAAGTCAATAATTGGAATGAAGAGAAAAAGAATTTAAAAACAATAACCGACACCATCCATAAGCTGGAAACAGAGCTTTTAATCAATTATGAAGAAGCCAACTTTGTTCTCGGATTTTGGAACATGCAGGATTCCTTCAGCAAACAGGTAATTTTTAATCAGGTAACTATCGATGACTACAGAAAAAACGACCTCATGAGTATTGTTACCGGAAACTGGTATGCCTATTCCCCCACTTTGGAAAATTTAAATTTGTTGCTGGAAAATGAAAAATTCGCCAATGAGAGACTCGAACCTATCCTAAGTGCCGCTAAATCCTTACAAAACCGAGGTGAATATTTGGATCAGCAATGGAGGGTTCTCCGAAACAATATCGAAGAAAATATAAAGACAATCACCCGGGAGGTGTCCCTAGTCAGATTAGATAGCCTTTCAAAAGAACGTAAATACGAGTATCTGCTGACAAATCCTGATTATAAACAACTGGTTGAGTTGAATTGGATCCATTTCCAAAATTATTACGACTTCGTTTCAAGGTCTCGAGCTCAAGCCATCGCTCTCCTCAGCACCATTAAGGTGGTACAGGAAGAATATGGAATGGAAGAATTGGAAAACCTGTATGCAAGCCTAGGCATGAGTCCTTTCAAAACTTTGGATTGCCAGCAAGAAACCTTTGAAAGAAATGATGAACTAAGAAGAAGTTACTTGATTGGAAATTTAAGCTCAGAAGAAGTCAATCTGACCCTTATAAATGATGGAAAAGTAGGAAGTTCTTATAAGTTATTACCTAACCAATTCAGTTCTACCAGGCCGGAATATGCCGGCCTAGATGGTGACTATACTGTCATTGCTGTGCAATCAGATTCCAATGGTAATTGCATAGCAAAATTTATTGCTGTCAACAAAGGGTACTTAATCATAAACTAACATTGTGCTAAAATTTTTCAGAAAAATCCGGCAAAAACTAGTTGAACAAAACAAATTGGGCAACTATTTCAAGTACGCCATAGGCGAAATCCTATTGGTGGTAATCGGGATTTTGATAGCCTTGAGTATTAACAACTGGAATGAAACTAGAAAGCTTCAAAAGGAAGAAAGACATTACCTGTTAGCTCTACATTCTGATTTCAAAACTGCAGAATCGAATCTTCGCATCAAACTAGCACTTGTAGAAGAGCAACTCGAACACAATGAGCGCCTACTTACCATTTTGGCAGGGCCTGTCAACAGTATTCCAAATGACAGTATAGTCGGGATGCTCCGTAAAGCTTTCATTGATATCCCTTTTGGAGTTCAAGTGACTGCTTATGTTGACCTTCTCAACTCAGGCAAGCTCTCCGTTATCCAAAGTGAAGAACTCCGCAGAGCGCTTTCAGAGTTCGACGCTGAAAATGTTTTGGCCAACCAATATGCAGAGAATGCAGCAGATCAGTGGGCAGGGCAAGTGACCGAGTTTTTCATAAAGAGCCTTAACGTTAGCGCCATATATGGAAAAGATGCAAAGGTTCATTGGGATTACCCGGGGATCCCCGTTTCAACCGGTTATGACAATACGCCCACAAACAGGCGGTTTTCATCAGATGAGGAGGTATTATGGGGTCGAGAGTTAGCCAATCGGATCGCAATCAAGAATGTATTGTTGGGAGATGTGGCCCGTTCTGCGGGAGATGTACTCAAACTTATCGATCAGATTTACATACTTATTAACGCTGCTTCGCTTGAGGACAGCAGAAGCTCCGAAAGTCCTTAGTCATTTTATATTGACACCATTGAAGTTTATTTGGAGCAGTTTCATCGTAGAAGCCTCCTTATTCCTAAAATCCAAGATACCATGATTTCCTTATTCCGAAAAATCCGCCAAAAACTCCTTGCCGAAAATAGGGTTACTCGATACCTGGTCTATGCGCTTGGAG
>NZ_CDSBKL010000577.1:0-1956 GCF_977115555.1 Aquiflexum sp. | reverse complement strand
CGCCAAGAACACAAGGTGAATTTCTTAGAGGCTTTGCTCTTTTATCTCTGCGTGAAACATTTTCATTTTTCTCTGAGCAATCTGTGAGTTTCGGAGTAAATTATTCTTACCGATTCTCCCTTTGCAACTCATTGAGATACCTTTGGGTCCTTTGCGGAAAAATGAAATCCAATACCTTTCATTTCAATTATACCCCTGATTATCAATATTATAATATTTTTTTTGTAAATTAGGTTTGTTTTTAATTCTGTTCACTTTTCAAATCTATAGCCATGTCAGATCAACCGGAAGTACTCGCATCAAAACCTGAATACACAGGCAAACGCCTAGTCATGCTTGACCCAAAAGCCAAGTTCAAAGACATAGAAGGAGAGGCAGGAGGTGCCTCCCTCAGGCTGGCTCCATCAAGCGAGTTTAAGTCAAAACAGGAAGATTACATCAAAGCTTTTGACCAAGCGGACGGTATTGTTTTTGAGAATTTTGGTGTTGCGGTGATAAATGAAAATCACGAAGCAGAGATCAATTCCCTGACGACAGCCTCCAGAACAAAAAGTATTTTCCTCTATGATGAGCCTGAGCGCTTTGTATATGCCTTGTCCGAAGTCGGAGCCTCTGGAGGAGGAGGATTTTGGCAATGGCTTTTGAGGTTATTGGGATTTGGCCCTAAACCCCCAATCACTAACCCACCCAGCAATCCTAAACCCGTAGATCCCAAACTCCCGGATTCTTATTCGGACATCGCGGCCGCCTATTGGGGTATTCAGGCTGTCAGGGCTTTGACTAGTCCTTATACAGGGAAGAATATACCTATTGCCATCTTGGACACTGGTTTTTTGCTGGATCATCCTGATTTTAAGACGAGGGTAATCCAAAGCAAATCCTTTATTCCCGGTGAAGAAGTCAATGACCTCAATGGACATGGGACCCACTGTACGGGAATTGCAGCAGGAGGGCTGAGAGGTTCCAACCAAAGCAGGTATGGCGTGTCCTCTGAGTCCAACATTTTTATCGGAAAAGTACTGTCCAATGCCGGTTCGGGTGCAGACAGCGGCATCATAGCCGGATTAGACTGGGCCATGACCAATGGCTGCAAAGTAATCTCCATGTCGCTTGGTGCGCCTACCAGGCCTGGACAAAGCTATTCCAGGATTTATGAAGACATTGCCAAACAGGGAATGGCCAAGGGGACTTTGATCATTGCTGCTGCCGGAAACGAAAGCAACCGCTCCTCCAACAGCATCAAGCCTGTCGGCCACCCTGCCAACTGCCCTTCTATCATGGCCGTGGCAGCCATAGACAGGTTTTTGAAAGTAGCGGATTTCTCCTGCGGAGCCATCAATGCGGATGGTGGGGAAGTGAATATCGCAGGCCCCGGAGTTGGGGTGATGAGTTCGTACAAATCTCCCCAACAATATATATCCATCAGTGGTACGAGTATGGCAACACCTTTTGTGTCTGGGGTTGCTGCACAATTGTGGGAGAAAAACCCAAGCGCCACTCCCAAACAGATTTGGGATATGCTAGTTTCTTCTGCTAGACCCATAGGATTGCCTCAAACAGATGTAGGTGCAGGACTTGTACAAAGTCCACAGTGATTTAACTTAAAATATCTCCAGATAAAATGGCAAAACATCCGACAAAATTCATTGCTTCCATAGAGAAGGATGAAATCGGCAATATTCAGAAAATCGCCCAAACCCTTGAAAGCAAAGGCTGTAAAATCACCAATGTCCTTTCATTTACAGGTGTAATCTGTGGGGAAACTGATGGGGACGAATCCAGCCTTCAGGATTTGAAAGTCAAAGGAATCAAACACATAGAAGAGGATGGGGAGGTGAAGGCTTTTGGGGGTTGAGAAGGGGGGATTTGGAAGTGGGATTTGGAAGTTGGGAAGCTGGAAGTTGGGAAGCTGGAAGTCCGAAGTTGGAAGATGGAAGATTGCCTGAGAAATCCAAT
>NZ_CDSBKL010000576.1:0-1972 GCF_977115555.1 Aquiflexum sp. | reverse complement strand
CAATGAAACCAGTGAGATACGGTTGCCTCACAATCAAAACACCTTCACGCTCGAATTCGGAAGTATTGATTTTGTGACGATGGAGTCCGAAAAAAATCTACGCTATAAGCTGGAAAACTATGATCCAAACTGGAAAAGCGGAGCGGCGCTCAGTGCCGATTACTATTCCATACCCCCGGGAGAATACATTTTTCATGTCCAAGCTACTAACCGATATGGGAACGTTGGGATTCGCTCTGTTTCAATTACTGTGATGCCACCATGGTTTACCCAATGGTGGGCATGGCTTGGATATGCGCTGTTGCTTTCTTTGCTCTTGTACTTTGTTTACAGCTTTTTGCTGCGCAGGAAACTGGCCCAAGCCGAGGTCATTCGCCTTCAGGATCTGGACTTGGTCAAAACCAGAATTTACACCAATCTGACGCATGAATTCAGGACGCCATTGACAGTGATTTCGGGAATTGCGGACCATATATTGTCCCAACCTTCAATGGAGAATTTGAGAGACGGGCTGCCTATGATCAAACGGAATAGCGCGCAATTGCTGAGACTGATCAACCAAATGCTTGATCTTTCCAAACTTGAGTCTGGTAGATTATCTGCAAAGATGATCCATGACGATATCCTGGGTTACCTCAAATACCTGACAGAGTCATTTCATTCCTTTGCTGATTCCAAGGATATCCGTCTGCATCTACTTCCCGGTATTGAGGAATTACACATGGACTTTGATCCGGAGAAAATCCAGGCCATTTTTTCAAATCTTGTGGGAAATGCGGTGAAATTCACCCCTCCGGGAGGAAATATTTATATCAAGATTGAAAAGAGTAAATCCGGGGAAATGGGTGATTTTCTGGAAATCAAAGTCAAGGATACCGGCAAAGGGATTTCTTCTGAGCACTTGCCCTATATTTTTGACCGTTTTTATCAGGTGGACAATTCATCAACCAGGTCTGACGAAGGAACAGGAATTGGCTTGGCACTCACCAAAGAGCTGGTGCATCTGATGTCTGGAACCATCGAAGCCAATAGCCAGTTGGGAAGAGGTTCTGAATTTACACTTAGACTTCCCATAAAAAATGAAGCGCCCAAAGGGAATGCCAGTGAATTTGCCATTGATTCAATTCCAAATGTCAAAGATTTGGTGGAAGCATCAGGATTTGGGACAGAAGAAGATTACGATGAAAGTCTCCCGATGGCCTTGCTGATAGAAGACAATGAAGATGTCCTCAGCTATCTGGAACTCTGTCTCCAAGGCAAATACCGAATCCAAAAAGCAAGAAATGGTCTCCAAGGAATCCAACTCTCCATAGAAATGATTCCAGACATCATCGTCAGTGACGTAATGATGCCTGAAAAAGACGGCTATGAAGTCGTAGAAAGACTCAAAAAAGATGAACGCACCAGCCATATTCCCATAATCCTGCTCACTGCAAAGGCGGATTTGGATTCACGGTTGGAAGGTCTCGAAAGAGGCGCCGATGCTTACCTTTCCAAGCCCTTTGAAAAGAAAGAGCTGGAAGTTCGATTGAGGAAATTGATTGAGGTACGACAAAAACTGACAGCGCGCTATGTGACACTGGACCCTGTGGGGACACCCGAAACTCCTGCCGAAAAACAAGAGGATGCATTTCTAAAAAAGCTTCGCTCCCTCGTGGAAGCGAATTTGGAAAGCGAGGAGTTTGGCATTGGGGAGCTATGCAAAGAACTGGCTGTAAGCCGAACCCAGCTTCACCGTAAACTTAAGGCCCTGACTAATAAATCCACTTCGCAAGTTATCCGTACGATTCGAATGCAGGAAGCAAAGAAACTTCTACTCAATTCATCCTTGAATATTTCGGAAATAGGCTATGCGGTGGGTTATGGCAATCCCAGCCATTTTACACAGGAGTTTACAAAAGAATTTGGGGAAGCGCCGAGCTTTTTTAGAAAAGGGTAATTCTTCTTTTTAAGCATAAGAACCGGTTTTTCA
>NZ_CDSBKL010000575.1:0-1974 GCF_977115555.1 Aquiflexum sp. | reverse complement strand
TGAAAACGGGAAATAGCTTATTCTTGAATCGACTTTTTCAATATTTTTCGAAAAATCCCGAAAGTCTTTTGGATAAAATCTAATTGGAATTCCTGCTTCTTTGGAAAAGGAATAGTA
Organism: Aquiflexum sp.; assembly: GCF_977115555.1. Classification (NCBI taxonomy): domain Bacteria; kingdom Pseudomonadati; phylum Bacteroidota; class Cytophagia; order Cytophagales; family Cyclobacteriaceae; genus Aquiflexum; species Aquiflexum sp. The sequence continues at coordinate 1,857 of NZ_CDSBKL010000575.1, read as the reverse complement.
ATAGAAACCATAAAATTCACCCAAGCTGGTCAGACAGATTACCAAACTATCCCTGCTGTTTTTCAGATTTATTTCTGTACGTAGACTATAGGGGTTAGCCAAAGCAGACCGATTAATCACCCTTCCGCATAATGACATTTCTTCAAGTGATTCTGAGAATTTATTCCAATCCTCTTCAATAGATTGAATATTTTCAATAAGTTCAAACCACTTTTTATCAGATAATTTCAATAATTTATTTTCACCTATTTCAGAAAAAAATTGGTGAAGCCGTGGAATGGAAAAAATATTATCGTTTAGCATAAAGTAACTATTGGAGCAAAAACTCAATTTACCAAGAATGGGTTTTTTATTACTCTTAAAGAAACTGAAAATTTCCACTTAAAAATCATTAAAATGATTCTTTAAATCTTGGAACCTTTCAAAGAATTAATTTTCAACTCTTTAAATTTCCCCTTCAACCCAAACAAGGGCCTTACCCAATTCCATCTTCTGATGCCTAGTTCATAGATAAGACAGGCAAAGCCAAAGGTTCCGATGGACATCAGGGAAAATTTGACAAAAAGTCCCAAGTCTGCATGCATCAGGCAATATCCCAAAGCAACTGTGATGGTCTGATGGAGGATGTAAAACGGATATACCGCTTCATTGGCGTAGGCAAGTTGTGAACTTGGTTTGTTCAAATAAGCAGCAGCGTATCCAAACAACACCAAGATCCAAGCCCAAAGATTGATGACTTTGAATCCCGCTTCTATAAAATGGACCAAAACAGAATCTTCATACAATTGCCTCAATCCCACCATCAGCGTAAATCCGACCAATCCCAGATATAGGTACTTGCGACGGTTTTCCTGCACTGTTTTCCAAAAAATCTGCTTGACGGATATCAACAGAAAACCATAGAAAAAGAAAGTGATGAAATTGATGATATTGAACCAATCCCCGACCAAAGCATGGGTGGATGGAAAGAAAGGCTCTACCAGTGATTCCCAAACATACAGCGGAATCACCAGCCAAAACAATCCCAATGGTTTCGCCGCCAACTTTCGCATCCCTCTCAGAATCCCCGCCTGTGGATGGTCCCTGAGGTACAAAAATACCGGAATCAAAACCAAAGAAAACAATAGTAGGTAAGGCAAAAACCAAAGGTGGTGCCAGGAGAAATTCCCTTCCGGATAAGCACCGTTGACAAATAGTTGCGATGGCCAATAGTCAAAATATCCGGGCGCGATCTGTCCCTTGTCCAAGCGCTCGAAATAAATCTGTGGCGGTACGATGAAAAACATACCAAAGACCAAGGGGATGAACAAGCGTTGAATCCGCTCCAAGGAAAATTGAGTGCCAGTCCTTCTAGAAAGAGCATAGAAAGTGCCCATTCCCGATATCACAAACAGGATGGGTAAGCGCCATTGGTTCACAAAAAGCATCGGCCAACGGAGATTGGGGTAGATGATGTCATTTTTTATATGCCAACCCCAAGGGACAAAAAACATCCCCACATGGTAAAATATCAACAATCCAAAAACGATGACCCGTAGCCAATCCAAATCGTATCTGCGCATTTTATTTTCTTTTGGTCAAATGTAGAAATCAAAAAAGTGATTAAAATACTCTTGGGATGGCTGTCAAGGTTTTGTGATGAATGACAAAGTCTAGGCGTTGATGCGGCTTTCAAAGAGAGGAATCATTCCTCTGGAAACAGGAATCGGTTCGGGATGATGCTCTAAATGCAATTGATACCCCTGCGCATTTCCCTTGATATCGCTTACATAATGGAGGTTGACAAGGTAGGACCGGTGGGTTCTGATGATGTGTTCAGGCGCTTTGAGTTGGGTTTCAAATTCCTTCAGCGTCATC
>NZ_CDSBKL010000574.1:0-1976 GCF_977115555.1 Aquiflexum sp. | reverse complement strand
TGCCTTCGAACTTTTTGGAGATGCGTTTGGGGCTGAAGTTTTTAAGTTAATAATAATTAGAATAAATCATCTTTCTTCAAATTAAAAATGAAGTGAAAACGGGTTCATAAAAACTTTTAATAGTCATAATCCAACATTTTTAAAACTAAATAAGTTATCAAAGTGGAATTTCAATTCCAATTCAATAGTTTAGGCTTTTAAAATATCTCCATTTTGTTGTGAATTTTGATTTGGCTTTCAAAGGGAAAGCCCTTTATCAAATTATTGAAAACATAACAATGGATTAAATCAGGACAATATGATCAACCTTCAAATAAAAAAGTCATTTGCCATTCTTCTTTTTTTGGGATGCCTATTCATGTCAGGAATTGAATTAAAAGCAATAACCCTAAATGACAGTATTCCTGAAAAATCAAGGGAATTCAAAAAAGGAATCCGCTTTTCACCTTCAATGAACTTCTTTGACTACGGAGATTTGTCCTTTGGTCAGATAGCTTCGGACTATAAATTCGGAGCAGCTTTGGGAATGGTCTTTGACTGGAAAATGAGCGATTACCACAGGTTCAGACTTGAACCCTATCTGGAATACCAAAACATCAACAACAACTCCATCAATCCTGATATAGAAGCAATTACTTCCTTTAGCAACCTGTCTTTTGGTTTGGATGCGATTCCTTTGGTATTGACTTATGGAGGAAAATACAAAGGAACAATCTCTGCCGGGGGTTTTGCCAAATATGTTCTAAACAGTTCACAAAGCACCACTCTTAATGGTAATTCGGTCAATAACTTCGAGGTAGAAATCAACAAACTCCAATATGGCTTCTCCTTTGGGGCGGGAGCTTATTTGGGAAAAAGACTGGTAGAATTAAGGTATTATCAATCTCTCAATGATTTTGTCAACAGTCCGGTGATCCCCAACAGCATCAATCAGGTTCAACTCATTCTTGTATACTAATGAAAAATGCCCTTTTAATTTTCGCTTTTTTGACGCTTTTGCTGTTCAACTCCTGTATGACTGACAGAGAAGCTGAAAATTCATTTTACCTCAATCAGATCAATAGAATACAATTAATCTCTTCTAAGACAGTATTTTTTACAGAAAATATAGAGGAAGATTTCAATCTTACTGTGAGTTTTTTTGACAGGGATAACAGACCTTTTTTGAATAATATTGACGTACCATATGTGATTTATCTGGGGGACTCTGTGATCAAAGAACCTTCTCTTGACCTTTCCAAACCGGGCAAATACATGCTTAGGGTCATGTTCCCTACACGAGAACTTACATTTAGCAATGAGGTTGAGATTGAAGTGGTGGAGGGAGATTATATCAAAGAACTGGTCCTTGATTTTTCCAACGAGACCAGAAATCAATTTACGCTTGTCAACAACGAACCTTACGATTTCACTCTGAGGGCTTTTGGACCTGATGGGGAAATTCCCGGAGTGGAAGAACAGATCAGGAGAAACCTTTCTTTGCAGGTTGGAAATATAAACACCAACCGATTGACAGGCATTCCAATCACTCAAATAGGACTCATTGATGTCCAGGCCTCTGTTTTTGGGGTAGACAGCAACATCCTTAAAATCAATTCACGACAGGACATTTCCTATCCCATCAAGGAATTTCAAGTTGTATTCCATGTTTTTTCCAATCTTTTTTCTCCAAGCCAATCCGCTTTTGAAAGTCAGATCAACAGTTCAAATATTGCTTTTAGCGGAGGTATCAGGTCCTCATTCAAGAGAAACTTAAATGCAGTGGATGCAGGATTCAGGTTTAAATTGGCGGATCGAAATCCCGATGGCAGTCTGATGGAAACAAAGGGTGTCAACAGAATTATGTCAAATAAGGTTTTCCTGGATGCCCAAGACCAAGAGTTGTTGCAATTAAAGTTCAACAGCTTATGGGATCCTTCTCAATATATCAATGTTTTTATAGAGGATCTTTCTAGCCTGCAGGCCGCAGGATATGC